>LSNW01000012.1:0-122500 GCA_001566965.1 Methylothermaceae bacteria B42
GTGGGTCCGGTGGTATGAAGGGGTTTATGGCTGGAGTGCCGGCCTGGATTCCTTTGCGCCGGAATTTGAAACTTACTGGATGAACTTCCTGTACATTGAAATTGTGCTGGAAGTGGTGACAGCCTCGGTGCTGTGGGGTTATCTGTGGAAGACCCGTGACCGCAATCTGGATGCCTTGGCGCCGCGTGAAGAACTGCGTCGCAACTTCACCCATTTGATCTGGCTGGTGGCATATGCCTGGGCCATTTACTGGGGTGCGAGCTACTTCACCGAGCAAGATGGTACTTGGCATCAAACGATTGTTCGTGACACGGACTTCACGCCGAGCCACATCATCGAGTTCTACCTGAGCTATCCGATCTACATCATCACTGGCTTTGCGTCATTCATTTATGCCCACACCCGTCTTCCTTATTTTGCGAAGAAAGGGTTGTCCTTGGCATATTTGATCACCGTGGTAGGTCCTTTCATGATTCTGCCGAATGTTGGTTTGAATGAATGGGGCCATACCTTCTGGTTTATGGAAGAGCTGTTTGTAGCGCCATTGCACTATGGTTTTGTCTTCTTTGGCTGGCTGGCGCTGGCTATTTTGGGCGTATTGCTGCAAATTTTTGCCAGCTTCCTGGGCCTGATTGGCAAAGACCTGTGCGGTGATGTCTACGACGAAGCGGTATCTCGCGTAGGCGAAGACCAAGCAGTTTGGGCTGAGTAATTAAACTCAGATCAAACCGCGAAGGTTTAGGAGAATACTGGGGGACTGCCGGCGATGGTGGTCCTCCTGCCAGGGAGGCGAAGACAAGCAAATGCAAGCATTTGTAAAAAGCGACAACAAGAGAACTTGGAGGTAAGTAATGAGCACTTCGTCATCTGCGGTTCGGTCACACGCCGAAGCCGTACAAGTGTCCAGAGCAGTTGACTGGCTGGGCATTTTTATCCTGTTTATGGTACTGACTGGTTCCTATCACATTCATGGTATGTTGACCATGGGTGACTGGGACTTCTGGGCGGACTGGAAAGACCGCCGTTTGTGGGTTACGGTCTATCCGATTGTGATGATCACCTTCCCTGCAGCTGTGCAAGCTGTGATCTGGGAACGTTTGCGTCTGCCGTTTGGGGCGACCATTTGTATTCTAGGCATTCTGTTTGGGGAATGGATCAACCGCTATTTTAACTTTTGGGGTTGGACTTACTTTCCTGTGAACTTCGTGTTCCCGACCGCCGCGGTACACATGGCGATTTTCCTGGATGTGGTCCTGATGCTGTCAGGCAGCTTCCTGTTTACCGCCGTGATTGGTGGTTTGGGCTGGGGTCTGTTGATGTATCCGGGCAACTGGCCAGTGATTGCGCCCTTGCACGTACCTGTGGAATACAACGGTATGTTGATGTCAATTGCTGACATTCAAGGTTACCACTATGTTCGTACGGGTACCCCTGAGTACATCCGGATGGTAGAAAAAGGTACCTTGCGTACGTTTGGTAAAGACGTGGCGCCAGTATCCGCCTTTTTCTCTGGCTTCATGTCCATCCTGATCTACTTCATGTGGCACTTTGTGGGCCGCTGGTTCGGTACCGTGAAATTTGTCAAGAAGACTTGATGAATTATTATCCGGACAAACAACAACAGACAACACGAGGAGGAAATCAATGAAAATCCTAAGAGACAGGATCGCGCGCTGGTCGTTGGTAGGGGTACTGCTGACCCTGGCGGCGGCAGTCATGTACACCCCGACCGCATCGGCCCACGGCGAGAAATCCCAGGCGGCCTTCCTGCGGATGCGTACCATTCACTGGTTTGACCTGAACTGGTCGAAAGCCAGCGTTAACGTCAACGAAGAAGTGGAAATTTCTGGTAAATTCCACGTTTTCGAGGGCTGGCCGGAATCGGTGGATCCCCCCGAAGTATCGTTTTTGAACATCGGGATACCGGGACCGACCTTTATCCGTAAAGAGTCCTACATTGGCGACACCTTTGTCCCCCGCTCCGTGCGGTTGGAAATTGGTAACACCTACACATTCCGGGTAGTGCTGAAAGCACGTCGTCCTGGTGAGTGGCACGTTCACACCATGTTGAACGTTCAGGGCGGTGGCCCGATCATCGGGCCGGGTAAATGGATCACCGTGGAAGGCTCCATGAGTGATTTCAGAAACCCTATCACCACCTTGACGGGTCAAACCGTGGATCTTGAAACCTACAATCTGGGTAACACCTACTTCTGGCACGCTTTGTGGTATGCCATTGGTCTTGCCTGGATGTTCTATTTCATCAAGAACCCAGTGTTCTTGCCGCGGATGGTTATGGTCAATGCGGGTCGTGCTGACGAACTGATCACCCCGACCGACAAGAAAGTGGCAATGCTATTTGGCGCCGCCACCATCTTGATTGTGATCTTTGGGATGAGCAGTGCCAACAGCAAGTATCCTGTGACCATTCCGTTGCAGGCGGGTACTTTGCGTGGCATTAAGCCCATCGAACTGCCACCTCCCTCAGTGGATGTGAAGGTCGAAGAAGCCACCTATCGGGTACCTGGACGCGCCATGAAGATGGTATTGACCGTCACCAACAATGGCGACAGCGCGGTGCAACTGTGCGAATTCAATACCGCTTCTGTGCGTTTCATGAACCCGGAAGTGTGCGAAGACGATAGTGGCTATCCTGAAGACCTGTTGGCTGACGAAGGCTTGACGGTTGTACCGAATGATCCGATTGCCCCGGGTCAAACTGTGACCTTGGAAGTCACCGCATCGGATGCAGCGTGGGAAGTCTATCGTTTGGCTGACATTATCTATGACCCAGACAGCCGTATGGGCGGTATGCTGTTCTTCTATGATGAAGCTGGCAACCGTCAGATGGTGATTATTGATGCACCGTTAATCCCAACCTTCATGTAAGGGCGGGGGCCTTACGGTCCATCTTTAAAACAATAATAAGATATCTATATTCAAAGCCCCCTTAATCGGGGGCTTTTTTATGGACCAAATTTACAAGGAAAAAAACGCTCCAAAGGTTGTTAAGATAGGAGCATTTAAAAAGCTATTCAGGGATTAATAATGCTTCAAAAAATCCTTATTGCTAATCGCGGAGAGATAGCGGTACGCATTATCAGAGCCTGCGCCGAAATGGGCATACTATCCGTCGCTATTTTTAGTGAAGCTGATAGAAATGCATTGCATGTAAAAAAAGCGGATGAGGCTCATTGCGTCGGTGAAGATCCATTGGCTGGTTATTTGAATCCGCACAAATTAGTTAATTTGGCCCGGGAAACCGGATGTGACGCAATTCATCCGGGATATGGCTTTTTATCTGAAAATGCACAATTTGCAGAAATATGCACAAAACGCGGGATTCGTTTTATTGGTCCAAGCGCGGAAATTATAAAAGGAATGGGGGATAAGATAGCCGCGCGTAAGGCAATGATAGCCGCAGGCGTCCCGGTAGTACCCGGAAGTAAGGGAAACTTGCGAAATGTAGAAGAAGCCTTGGAGCTGGCTGATTCCATTGGCTATCCAGTCATGTTGAAGGCCACCTCTGGGGGAGGGGGCCGGGGCATAAGACGTTGTGACAATGCAATGGAGCTTAAAAAAAATTACAGCCGGGTTATTTCGGAAGCAACAAAAGCATTTGGAAACGCTGAAGTTTTCCTTGAAAAATGTATTGTCAACCCACGTCATATCGAAGTACAGATACTAGGGGATTCACAAGGAGACGTTATTCACCTTTACGAGCGGGATTGTTCAATACAGCGACGCAATCAAAAACTAATTGAAATAGCCCCATCCCCACAACTAGCCGAAGAGCAACGTGAAGCTATCTGCGAAATGGCTGTCAAGGCAGCGAAAGCTGTCAATTACACGAATGCAGGCACTGTGGAATTTCTACTGGATGATGAAGGGAATTTCTATTTCATGGAAATGAATACCAGAATACAGGTGGAACACACCATTTCTGAAGCAATCACCGGCGTGGATATTGTAGAAGAGCAAATACGCATTGCGTCAGGGTTAAGACTAAGATTTAGGCAAAAACAAATATCTAAACGTGGATATGCCATTCAATTCAGGATCAATGCCGAAGATCCGCGCAATGATTTTCTTCCGAGTTTTGGCCGAATAACAAGATATTACGCCCCGGGGGGGCCTGGAGTTAGAACAGATACCGCTATATATACAGGCTATGATATCCCCCCCTTTTATGACTCAATGATTGCCAAGTTGATAGTCTGGGCACTGGATTGGGGGGACGTGCTCGCCAGGGGGAAACGTGCACTGGAAGACATGGAAATTAGCGGAATTAAAACCACAAAAAACTATTACCAACAAATTTTGAATTCTGCTGAATTCAAACAGGCTAGGTTCAATACCGGCTATGTTGATACCCATCCGGAATTGCTTCGTTACTCGGAAAAACGAAGCAAAACCCATGTGGCGACAGCCATTGCCGCGGCCATTGCCGCACACGCTGGTCTATGAGGAGAGGTCGGATGCCAAAACTACATATCACTGACGTAATTCTGCGTGATGCCCATCAATCCCTAATCGCAACCCGGATGCGCACCGAAGATATGTTGCCGATTTGTCCAAAATTGGACCAAATCGGTTATTGGTCACTGGAGTGCTGGGGAGGAGCCACGTTTGACGCTTGCCTAAGATTCCTAAAAGAAGACCCGTGGGAAAGACTGAAACAATTGCGTGAGGCTCTACCTAACACTCAGACGCAAATGTTGTTGAGGGGGCAAAATCTCCTGGGCTATCGCCATTATGCCGATGACGTGGTGGAAGGCTTTATTGGAAGAGCGGCGGCCAACGGCATGGATGTTTTCCGAATCTTTGATGCGCTCAATGACCTAAGGAATCTGGAAAAATCCATCGAAGCCGTAAAACAATCCGGCAAACATGCGCAAGGGACGCTCTGTTACACCGTCAGCCCAGTCCACACCATAGACAGCTTTGTCGATCAGGCCAAAGAACTAGAACGCATGAATTGCGATAGTATCGCTATCAAAGACATGGCCGGACTATTGACTCCCCAAATGACCGAACAACTTGTGCGGGCGTTGAAATCCTCAGTAAAACTCCCGTTGCACCTACACTCCCATTCGACATCAGGATTGTCAGAAATGTGCCATTTACGGGCTGTCGAAAATGGTTGCGATCATATCGACGCCACCATCTCGTCTTTTGCCGGCGGCCCGAGTCACCCGCCTACGGAAAGCATGGTTGTGGCGTTTCAAGGCACTGAGCACGACACCGGTTTGGATTTAAGGGCGCTGGAAGAAATTGCACTTTATTTTTGGGAAGTGCGAAAAAAATATAAGCAATTTGAATTGGAGTACACCGGCGTGGATCCGCGGGTACATATCCATCAAGTCCCTGGCGGAATGATTTCTAATTTGTATCATCAACTCAAAGAACAAGGCGCACTGGAAAAACTCAACGAGGTGTTGGCTGAAATCCCCCGGGTCAGGAAAGATTTAGGTTATCCGCCTTTAGTCACCCCGACATCACAAATCGTAGGCACCCAGGCGGTGTTGAACGTTCTCACCGGCAAGCGTTATGGCACCATTACCAATGAAGTTAAACGTTACCTCCAAGGTGGTTATGGCAAGCCCCCGGGACCTGTCGATGAAACACTGCGACGGCAAGCCGTCGGGAAGGAAGAAATCATAGAGTGCCGCCCCGCGGATTTGATCCCGCCGGAAATGGAAACGTTGCGGCATGAAATTGGAGAGCTGGCTACCTCGGAAGAAGATGTGCTTACCTATGCCATGTTTCCGGATGTGGGCAGGCAATTCTTGGAACAACGGGCCAGTGGCAGTTTGCAGCCGGAACCGATAGCGCCACCTGCAGCGGAGGAAGGAGAAGCCCAAGTCGCCCCGACTGAATTCAATATACATCTTCATGGCGAAAGCTATCACGTCCGTGTCACTGGCGCAGGACCGAAACACCAACCGGAAAGGCACTTTTACATGGTCGTAGATGGTGTGCCGGAAGAGGTCATCATAGAAACACTGGATGAAGTAGTGCTGACCGGCGGTACTGAAGGCGCGGTGCCAAGGCGCCTTAGCAGTAAACGTCCAAAAGCAACGACGGAGGGCGATGTTACTTTATCAATGCCCGGTAATATTGTTGAAATATTGGTAAAAGAAGGGCAAGAAGTTAAAGCAGGAGAACCGGTTTTAATTGTGGAAACCATGAAAATGGAAACCGAAGTGCAAGCGCCAATCAGCGGAAAGGTGGTGGAGATCTATGCGGAAAAAGGCGACTCCGTTACCCCCCAAGAAGCCTTGATTCATATCGAGCCTGTCTAATCAAAGAGAAGCACGGCAGAAATTGGCTGCCAAATTTCAAGGGTTAAAACTCCGGTGGATTGCTTTCAATGGGCGGTATTCCCTCTGGATAAGCCGGTTTGTTATCTGTCAAACGCACCCACCCAACCACGATGCGGTAAACCATCCAAAGCATATCGGCAATGAGTATGACCATGCCCACCATCCACATCATGGAAATTGCAGCCAAAACACCCCACAGCAGGCTGAACCAAAAGGTACGGATTTGCCAAGTAAAATGGGACTCCACCCAGGTTCCTTTGGCTACCGGCGCCTTCATATAATCAATGATCAAAGCAGCGATATAAGTGATGCCAATCACAAAAGACGCCGCTTGCAAGGCATAGACAATCATGGCCCATTTTTTGGCTTCCTGAATACGCTGCTCTTGAGATAAATCAATAGTTTGGCTCATCATCCGCTCCTCTTATTGATGAAGTAAATCGCGCCATTTTTGCAAACGCTGTGGCGTACCGAGATCACTCCATAATCCTTGGTACAATTGTCCGCTGATCTGTCCTTTGGCGGCGGCCTTAAGCAGCATGGGCGCAATTGAAAACCTTCCAGGTTTACATTGACAAAAAAATGCCTTTCTGTAAATCCCTATCCCGCTAAAAGTAAACCGGGGCTGATCTTCCAGGCCAACACGGCCACCTTGCAAAGAAAAGTCACCACGGGGGTGATGTCTTGGGTTGGGCACCAAAATCAAGTGTGCTTTGGAATCGATAGTCTTGGGCAATTGCTGAAAAGGAAAATCCGTGGCAATATCGCCGTTCACCACCAAAAAGGGATCGCTCAACAAAGGCAACGCTTGGAAAATACCACCCCCAGTTTCAAGAGCCGCGGCAGGCTCGCGGGAATAAGTGATGGAAACGCCATACTGGCTGCCATTCCCCAAGGCAGTTCGGATTTTGTCTCCCAAGTAACCTAAATTGATCACCAAATCACAAAAGCCAGCGCGAGCAAGACTTTCAATCAGATAGACAATGATGGGCTTACCCGCCACCTCGATGAGGGGCTTTGGGAGAGAATCGGTTAATGGACGCAATCGCTCTCCACGTCCAGCGGCAAGAATCATCGCCTTCATGGAGATAAACGCCGGCGATTCACTGCTGTCATCACTTCCTGAGAAAGAAAGTGGGTAAAATCCTCGAATTCCGGGTCACGCCGGCAACTGGCCAAAAGCATTTTCAAAACCCGGGGAATATCCTGAAGATACTGCGGTTTTTGATCTCGCAACCACAATCTAACGAAGATACCGCAGGCTTTTAGATGGCGCTGAATGCCCATGCGGTCGAACCAAGATTGCCACTGGCGTGCATCGATAACACGACCCTGATCAAGCAATTGCTGGCGATAGCTCTCACGCCAGGCATCAACCCGATGTTGCGGCCACTCAATATAGCAATCTTTCAGCAGGGAAACCAGATCGTAGGTAATAGGACCTATGACGGCATCTTGAAAATCCAGAACGCCCGGCGTGTCATCATGAAGAACCATTAGATTGCGTGAATGAAAATCACGGTGCACGCATACTTGAGGTTGTTCCAGAGCGTTTTGTACCAGCATTTGACACACTCGCCGCCAAAGTCTGCCGGGAATCTCCAACGCCAACCAAGATGCCAAAAACCACTCCCGAAACAGCTCTAACTCTCTTTTGAGAAGCGCTTGATCGTATGCGGGTAATAAGGTGTTGCTGGCGTCTATACGGCATTGAATCTGTTCGAGAGCAGACATTGCTTGGTGATAAAAATAATCTGCGTTATTGCTGTTAAGCACGGAAAAATACGCTTGATCTCCAAAATCCTCTAATAACAAAAAACCACGCTTCAGATCACATTCAAAAACTTTCGGTACCCGAATGCCAGCTTGAGCAAACAGTTTCCCTACTTCCACAAAGCTCTCAACATTTTCCCGTTCCGGGGGAGCATCCATGACAATAAAGCTCTGCTGGCCGTGATTAATGCGAAAATAACGCCTGAAACTTGCGTCTCCCGCGACTGGAATCAAAGTGACTTGAGAAATATTGAGCACTGAGCCCAACCACGACGATAATGCATTAAAGCGCTCTGCTTTTGTATCAAATGCCGCATCAATGGCAGTAGAACTAGTCATCAAACTCCTTTGACCCTCATGTTAAAATGCCCAGTTTATCTCTAAACAAAGAATCCGCTCTCAAACATTTTGTAAAAGCAAAACAATATCAAGATGCCAGAACAACGCAAGGGGAAAAACATCAGGCTTTTGTATATTCTGGCCAGTGCTACAACGCTATATCAAATTCCCTCATCGGCTGGTATTGACAATGCTCAATGGGATTGTAAGCAACATGGAGAAGAATGGGTTTGTCTCCCACCCCAAAAAGCCCCTTCAGAACCTGTGCTTAAAAAAAAGACGCCACCAAATAGGCCTCAAGCCATCCCTCTCAAATCCGAAATTTCCGAAACCACCCCCAAAATTATTGTTGGGCAAGTGCCCACCATGCCCGAAGCCCCTTCCCTAGGAACGGATAAAAGCCAACCTGAGGGCTGGACCTGTTTAGCGGATGAAGCCCGCAGCGGTTGGCGATGTAAATTGAGAGGGACTGACCCTGGAGGTAAACCACGGCTAGCCGCTAGAAAAACCACTGAAGGCATTTTTGAGCTTCCCGCGACTTTTACCCCCCAGGATGAAAGAATTTTCGCCGATCTGCTTCGATTGCTTCCGCAAAATCCCTGGGAGAAATACTGTCAAAGCCGGTCGGCAACACTAGGCATTCGGGCAATGACACAATCGAGACAAAACCTGCCTCTCAAACTGGAATCGGATTTCAGCCAGTCTATTGATGACGAAATCTTGTTTTTCTCAGGCAACGTCAAGGTCGAGCGTGGCCAGCAAAAACTCTGGGCTGACGCATTAACTTATGACGATGTTGCCGAAACCGTCAATGCCTGGGACAGCGTGATCTATGAAGAGGAAGGCTTTATTTTTGCCAGCGACAGCGGTTTTCTGGATCTGGAAAATGACAAAGCCCGGCTACGCAATACCCGTTTTATTTTGAGCACCATTCCTGCCCGTGGTGTGGCCCGGCGCAGCCGCTTTGAGAGTGAGGCCCTCTCCCGCCATCACAGTGTCGCTTACACCACCTGCCCCCCTGGCAATGAGGATTGGGTATTACACGCCAAGGACTTGAAAATCAACCGCGAAGTAGGCACCGCCTTTGCCCATCATGCCTGGCTTGAGTTCAAAGGCGTGCCGTTTTTGTACTCGCCAGTTTTTGGCTATCCCATTGACGACCGGCGCATGACCGGCTTTCTAACGCCATCCTTTGGCCGGTCGGAAATCAACGGCATTGATTTTTCCATTCCTTATTACTGGAACATTGCCCCAAATTATGATTTGACCCTGATCCCCCGGATTCTTTCCCAGCGGGGATTCATGCTGGGAACTGAATTCAGATATTTGTTCAAACAAACCCGGGGCAGATTTGCATTTGAAATCTTGCCCTATGACACTATTAAAAATGCAACCCGTGGGCAACTGGCATTATTCAATCAAACCCGGTTTAACCCTTATTGGTCCAGCCATATCGATATCCGATATGTTTCGGACAAACACTACATCAATGACCTGGGCAACACCTTATCCATTGCCAGCAACCGGCACATGCGCAGCGAAGCCCGTATCGACTATCGTCAAGGTGGCTGGCACTTCCTGGCAAAGGCGGAAAATTGGCAAACCATCGATCCCAATATCCCCAAAAAATCTCAGCCATACCGAAGATTACCTCAGCTTAAACTGCGATATGATGCAAATCTAACACCTTGGTCCCATTTTAACTGGGACAGCGAATTTGTTTTCTTCCACCACCAAACCAATCTTAAAGGGCATCGGTTCGACGTCAATCCGAGCTTCTCCTTTCCCTGGAGAACGGCAGCGACATTTGTAATCCCGAAACTCAGTGTGCAGCATACCCGCTATTGGCTATTGGACCCCTCCGCAGACGGCAGAAAAAGAGATTCGCTCACCCGCACCATTCCCTATGCCTCTGTGGACAGCGGCATATTTTTAGAAAAATCCTGGGGGAAACGTTACTTGCAAACGCTTGAACCCCGAGTCTTTTATTTATATGTTCCCCGGCAAAATCAGGATGATATACCGGTTTTTGATACAACGACCTACGATTTCAACTTCAGCCAGCTTTTTAGAGACAACCGGTTTAGTGGGCGGGACCGGCGCGGGGACGCCAATCAATTTTCCGTCGCATTGACTTCCCGCTTCCTGGAATCGGAAACCGGCCGGGAACGTTTACGCGCCAGTGTCGGTCAGATTTACTACCTAAAGGACCGGCGAGTGACGCTGCCTGGCAAAAAGCCAGAAACCCGCCGCAGCTCCAATATTATTGGTGAGTTGGATTGGTTGCCGTGGGATGTTTTATCGCTGCGCTCTGGCGCGCAGTGGAACCCCCAAACCAACCGATTTGACCGGGGAGAAGCGTTATTACAGTACAAAGACACAGACGACTATATATTCAACCTGAGTTACCGCTTTCGGCGGAAACAACTGCGAAATATTGATGGCTCCTTCCGCTGGCTGGTTTATAACAATTTGCACATGGTTGGCCGCTGGCAGTATTCGCTGCGGGATAATATTACTTTGGAAAGCTTTCTTGGGGTAGAGCTGGAATCCTGCTGCTGGCGCTTGCGGTTGATTGGCCGCCATTATATTCGTGACATCCGTCGGTCTTCGGATAATGCCATCTTTGCCCAGCTGGAACTCAAAGGGTTGGCGACTTTGGGTAAACGGGTCGATCGATTCTTGGAGCGCAATATCCGTGGTTATGAGATTTCCGATTAAACGTATAAGCAGGCAATTTGTGAAACATTTATTTACTTTTTTACTACTGCCTTGGCTACTAACGGCTTGGCCAAATCTTACCCAGGGCGCAGTGCTTCTGGATCGAATCGTTGCGGTGGCAGAAGACGATGTCATTCTGGAAAGTGATCTACAGCAGCGGCTTCAAGCCCTAGAGCGCCAAATTATCGCCAGCGGCGCGCAACCCCCGCCCCGTGACATACTGCGTCGGCAAGTGCTCGAGCGGATGATATTGCACAGTTTGCAGCTTCAACTCGCTCAGAAGCAGGGAATACAAGTAGACGACGAGACCCTGCGCCAATCCCTATTAGAACTGGCGCGAGGCAACAACATGGATCTGGATACCTTTCGGCAAGCCATTGAAAATGAAGGCATGAATTATCCCGAGTTCGTCGAGAACCTGCGGGAAGAAATCATGCTCAACCGGCTGCGCGCCAGTCAAATTAACGCTCAAATTCAGGTGACGGAACGGGAAATCAATCATTTTTTAGAAACCGAGGCCAAAGGCGGCGGTGATACCGTTCGATACCGCCTTGGCCATATTTTGGTGGCGACCCCGGAAGCCGCTTCTCCCAAAGAGATTCAGAAAGCACAGCAAAAAGCGCAACGCATCTTTAAGGAACTTCAGCAGGGCTTGGATTTTCGCCAAACCGCCATGAGCGCCTCCGATGGCGCCCAGGCGCTAAAAGGTGGAGATTTGGGCTGGCGCAAGCTGAGTGAAATCCCCACCTTGTTTTCAGATGTCGTCCCCAAAATGAAAAAAGGGGAAATCCATCCTCCCATCCGAAGCCCCAGCGGCTTCCACATCATTAAATTGGTGGATATTCAAGGCGCCGACAAGCACATTATCACCGAAACCCATGTCCGCCATATTCTCATAAAAAACAATGAAATTATTGACGACGAAGAAGCCCGGAAGCGTCTGCGGCTGATCAAGCAACGCATCGAAAAAGGCGAGGATTTTGCAGCCCTGGCCCAGGCTTTTTCCGATGATCGGGCCACCAGTGTCAAGGGTGGTGATTTGGGTTGGATCACACCCGATGTCGTGGTGCCCGCGTTTGCCAAAGCCATGGAACAGCTTGAAATCAACCAGTTAAGCGAACCGGTACAAACGCCTTTTGGTTGGCATCTGATTCAAGTTTTGGGACGCAAAACCCGCGATGACACCCTGGAATTCCGCAAAAAAAGAGCCCGGGAGATTCTCATGCGCCGCAAGGCGGAAGAAGAAACCGAACGCTGGCTGCGCAAACTCCGGAGCGAATCCTACGTTGAAATCCATCTGAATGAATAGTCCCGTCCACATTGTCTTGACTTCCGGAGAACCGGCGGGGATCGGTCCCGATTTATGTTTGATGCTGGCGCAAAAGGATTTGCCCTGTCAACTTACGGTATTGGCTGACCCGGAAATTCTGCGGCAACGGATGGCCTGCCTGGGGCTGAATATCGAGCTTGTCGAAGGACCCGTTCCTGAGCTTCATCGGGCGGGCTGTTTATCGGTTTTACCTTGTCCCGCCGCCGCGCCAGTAACACCCGGCACGCTTGATCACACCAACGCCCGCTATGTTCTGGAAATGATTGAAAGAGCAGTGCAAGGGTGCCTTGCAAATGAATTCGATGCCCTGGTCACCGCCCCCGTTCATAAAAGCATTATCAACGATGCTGGCGTGCCTTTCAGTGGGCACACTGAATTTATCGCCGAAATCACCGGCGGGCAGCCGGTGATGATACTGACCACGGGATTGCCCTCGCAATTGCGGTCTAAGTTCAAGCGTTCACCCGCGCCGTTAGCGGGTACAATTCCAGCCGGGAGTTTTCGTCCCTCTCTCTGGGTTGCTCTGGTAACTACCCACCTGCCTTTGGCTCAGGTGCCAGGTGCTATTACGCCTTCAAAACTTACCCGAACCCTGGAAATTTTATATTCAGACTTGCAGTATAAATTTCAACTGAAAGATCCCGTGATTGCCGTGCTGGGACTCAATCCCCATGCCGGAGAAAGCGGGCATTTAGGTACCGAGGAAATAGAAACCATCTCCCCCGTTTTGGATACCTTCCGAGCCAAAGGCTGGCAACTGCTAGGGCCGCTTCCGTCGGATACGGCCTTCACCCCCCAATACCTTTCCCAAGCGGATGTATTTTTGGCCATGTACCACGATCAAGGCCTAACCGTACTGAAATATGCTGGATTTGGCCGTGCGGTCAATATTACGCTGGGGCTGCCTATCATCCGTACCTCTGTTGATCACGGCACCGCCTTGGATCTTGCGGGCAGCGGCCAAATCGATTGCGGCAGCCTGGAACGCGCCGTACAGTGCGCCATTGAACTGTGTCTCCATGCCGCATAAAGCCCGCAAGCGCTTCGGCCAGCATTTCCTACACGACACCTACGTACTTTCGCGAATCGTATCCGCCTTACCGCAACAACTCAATCAACATTTGGTGGAAATCGGCCCCGGACGAGGCGCGCTGACTTCACTATTGCTAGACCGCTGCCAGCATCTGGATGTGATAGAAATTGATCGGGACTTGGTTAAAATTCTTGAGAGTCGCTATGCCGGCAACGAGAAAGTGACCATTCATAGCGCCGATGCTTTGCGCTTTGATTATGCTTCCTTGATCCCTGAAGGGGAAAAATTCACCCTGGTTGGTAATTTGCCCTACAACATATCCACCCCTTTGTTGTTTTACTTGTTTGAATACAAACCCGTCATTAACGAAATGGTATTTATGCTGCAAAAAGAAGTGGTGGATCGTCTAAGCGCCTCGCCTGGCAACAAACAATACGGCAGGCTCAGCGTCATGGCCCAATATCATTGCCGGATTGAAAAGCTGTTTTCCGTCAGCCCCGGCAGTTTTAACCCGCCCCCCAAAGTGACGTCCGCTGTGGTCAGACTAATTCCCTATCCGTCGCCCCCGGTTGCCACCGGAGATTATGATGTTTTTGCGCAAGTGGTTTCCGCGGCCTTTGGCCAACGCCGCAAGACGTTGAGAAACTCGCTCAAAACCCTGCTTTCCGTGGAAGAAATCGCCTCTGCCGGCATAGACCCCAAAGCTCGCGCGGAAACCTTAACATTGGAAGAGTTCGCCAATTTAAGCCTGTTTTTGTCAAATAAGACATGACTCTCAGGACCCCATCATCTATTCAGACCACCTTCCCCGGCAATCAATACTTGTACGTGTTTAAATGACGCGGCTCTATCATGACTCTGTACAGGGTTGGCTCCTTTGCGAGATAATGGACAGTTAAGATCCACCAACCATTTACCACACTTAAAATCATGAAAAAAATATTATTTTTGATTCTGGTTGCACTGCTAATTGGCGGTTGTTCCTACAAGGAACGCAACGAATTTGAAGAAAAACTCGCCGCCCGCCTGGCGACTGACGAAGATCTCAAGGATTACAACTTGGATCCCAATGAAGTTGCCGAATGCGTCACCAGCGAAATCGCCAAAACACTGCCGGGCTTTCGAGGAACGCCGGCCCGAAAACCCTATTGGGAGGCCTATGCCAGTTTCGAAAGCTCCCGAAATACAGAAGAAGGCTTTGACGCCATCAAGAAAGCGGCCAAGGTTTTCGGGTCAGAGAAAAAGGCCAGCGCTGCTGCCCTCAGCATTACCGAATACATCATGCATTGCATGGGTAAATTGATCGAATCCAGCGCTCCATCCGGTTCTAAAGCGTCCGAATAGGAGGGTCACCGATGCGAATTTTGCACACCATGCTTCGGGTAGGAGACCTGGACAAATCCTTGCACTTTTACACGGAAGTCTTGGGAATGAAATTACTGCGAAAACGGGATTATCCCGAAGGGAAATTTACCCTGGCCTTTGTGGGTTATGGCGATGAGCAACGCAATACTGTTTTGGAACTGACCTACAACTGGGACACCCACCATTACGATTTGGGCAACGGCTTCGGCCATATTGCCATTGAAGTGGACGATGTCTATGAAGCGGTGGAGAAAATCCGGGACAAAGGCGGAAAAGTAGTGCGCGAGCCGGGCCCGATGAAACACGGCAATACCATCTTGGCATTCGTGGAAGATCCAGACGGTTACAAAATCGAATTGCTCAGCCCTGGGCGGAAGGATTAGTATCTGTTCACGGAAAATGCGAGCATCATTCCCGCAAAAGCGGGAATCCAGATGTCAGAGCACGGCTATTGTCAAGCCGGTGGAGCCGAGCAGAATTTAATAGTTCCGCGATAAGCGGAGTGAGCGTCCGATTAAGTGGATTGTTAGCAAAAATTACCTATTACATGGACAGATTCTATATGGATCAAGTAGTTTTTTTGCTTGCTTACTAAGGGATGGAAAATGATATTCACCTCGATCTCTCCAAGACTTCGTATTTCCAACATTTGTTTCTGATATAAAAATATCCAATACCTGATCATGAGGAAAGAGATACCAGATACCATCCTCTTGGAATACCATAAACAAGTCCTTTCCACAATATTTCTTCGAAAACATCAGGCGCCCTTTAAGCTGAATCTTTATGAAAACTTCACCATCTATATGTTGGGCGATGAAGTCGGCACCTCGCCAATCATCGCTGAGTCGAAGCGTCATGAAGCCATAATCAGCTAACACAGCCGATATTTTTTGATAATTGAAATTCTCTTTCTGCTTCGCGTTTAGAGAATTGTAGTCAATAGGAGTGAGCTTTAGATCCATTTTATTTTTACGCTAACAGGGGATTATGGAGAACCCTCTTGAACCGGTGAACGCTTACAAAGATAAAAAGCCGGATCATCCCACCTTTGGTCCAGTTACCCTTGATCCTCATCCAGCCACTGTTGTAAAGCGGCAATAATGTTTTTCGCCTGCTCGCGGCTGGAAATATTGAATTTGGAGCGCTGTTGATATTCCCCATCACGCTTTTGGTAGCGGCGGATGGTAAATTTTTCCGGTCCATACTCTTGCTTGCGGGCATCCCAATCCTGGTATCGGAACAAGATGGTCGTCCACGCCCCTTTGGAAAGGATGACTTTATCCAGTTCCTTGACGGTCTGGATATCCCCATCGGTGTAATTTATGGTGAGTTCTTCAGGTTTGCTGGCCATAGACTATTGCTTGCTCAATAAGTTATCGAATTCTTCTAATAGACTGATTAACTGACGGCTATCGGTGTCTGTGCCGGCAAACCACTCTTCCGCCAATGGGGCTATGCCGCTTTGGGTGGGCAGTGGCTGGCCAGCTTCAATCAAGGTCTTCATGCGCTCTATGAGCACAAATTGCAACCACTGATGAAAATCCAGGGTATCGCAACAAAAGGGCAACTGGCTGGCAAGCGCTTCCGCAGAGGGAGGCTTTTGTTGCCACAACCCCAGCCGGCGCAATTCCGCCTCCAATCGTAACAGGATATCCGCCGCTTGTTTCAGTCTGTCCAACTCAGTCATTGAGACGGAATAAAGCGGCCAAACGCGCGGGTTCCATCCCCCACGGGAATGGTTTGCAACGGCTTTTGTTTCAATGCATCAATGACGGAAACCGTATTGCTGAACCAGTTCGCCACATAAACCCGGCGGTCATCTGGGTGGGTGGCAATACCCTCGGGATATTCACCCACATCCAACGTGTTGACGACTTTCAAGGTTTCCGCATTGATAATTGAAACCGTATCGTCGTATTGATTCGTTACCATTACCCATTTACCGCCGCCGGCGACAGCAATCGCATAGGGCCGTTCCCCTACGGCAATGGTGGTGACAGGACGCAGGGTTTTGGAATCCAGCACGGTAATATCATTGCTAATGACGTTGGCGGTATACAGTCGATGATGGGTTTCATCCAGGGTAATGCCGAAAGGGTGTTTGCCCACTTTGCGTGTAGCAACGACTTTGAGCGTTGGGGCGTCAATCACAGAGACCGAATCACTGTCCCGGTTGGCCACGTAAATCCGCTTGCCATCCAGGCTGACTTCAATGCCTGAAGGCGATTTCCCCACCGGAATCTTGGCAATTACCTTCATTTTGGGGATATCGATAACGGAAACATAATGCTCGTACCAATCAGCCACGTAACCGCGTTTTCCAGTTTGGTCGATGGCCACCCCCAAGGGGCCTTCGCCGACTTTTATAGTGCCAATGATTTTGAGCTTGTTGCCATCAAGCACCGTCACATCTTTGCTGGCCGGGTTGGATATCAAGACAACTGATCCATCCCCGCTGACTGCCACGCCGGAAGGTTTGGAACCCGCCTTTATGGTGGTGACGACTTTGTTGCCGTCGGTATCAATCACCGTCACACTATCGTCGCTTTGATTGGTAACAAAGGCATAAGGTTTGGCTTGCGCCAACTGGGCACAAAAAAAGAGGGCGGCTGACGCCGCCACTACAATACCGATAGGGTGAAACAAATGTCTTATCATGATGGTGTTAATTTTCAGCCAGTTTCTTCAAATTTTCCAAACCGCTTTTATACAACTCAGTGACGGCTTGAATGGCAGCATCTTCATTCATTTCTTCGGGCGGATTGTTATTCATGTAAGCACGATAGAAAGCGCCTTTCCAAATCACCTTGGCACCATCGCCGCTTTTTTTGACCTGAAAGGTCGATGAGTAGTTCGCCACTGGCAAAACTGGCACTTCAATCTCCTGGCTGGCGTGGACTATTTTCTTGGCGGCGCTCATGTCTTTAATCTTATAGGAATACATCATTTTGTCGGCATTATATTTTTTCAGCTCTTCGACAACCTCACCGCCGCCTTCCAGCTTCAAAATCCGCTTGCCGCCTTTTTCATTACCGCCTTCTGCCGTGCAACTCACCACTTTGGGGTGCCACTTTTCGATACTGCAAAAATCCTTGACCAGTTCCCATACTTTATCTGCCGGCGCGTTGATATCAATCGCTTCCTGAATCTTTTGACGTACCGGACCGTGTGCCTGGGCTGAGGCCATCCAGAACAAAACCAGTAATGGGAACAAAGCAGTAAGTTTACGCATATCTCCTCCAAGCATTCGAATTCGACTAAAAAGTGAAAATCATGACAGGGTTTTAGTCAGAAGGCAATGGATGTATATCGGGAAGCAGCATCCGTGCATAGTCTTCCAGTGCTTTCAAAATAGCCTTATGGGTCTGAATAGTCTCTGAATCCCGGCGCAATGATTGCAGCCGCGCCCAAAATTCATCCCAAACAATACTGGCCCCGCCGCTGGGGTCAAGCAAACGCTGGCGGCGGAAGTGTTGCCAACGGTTTTGCTCTTCCGGATTCAACGTATCGGGATAATTTCTCGCCCGGTAACGAAAAACCATTTCCGGCAACCTGGGATCGTCAAATTCCAATGCCAAACGACCAAGACGCTCCGGCGGCAAAGCACGTATCCGCGCCATCCTGGCCCTGTCAGCATCGCTGAAAAAACCACCGCTATATAACATCAAATCGGGATCTGAGAGTGTTTCCATTTCACGTGATTGGGACAGTTCGGTGAGCGCTCCCTCCCAAAAACCCCGGTGTTTTTTCAATGCCTCGAGGTGGCGCAGGCATTGGGCAAGCTCAATGCCTAACCGTTGTTGATCCTGTTTGCGTAATACTTCCAGCGGGGCCAATACCGGGCAGCGATTTACCCTGACGGTTTTCACCGGCAATCTTTCCATGCCCTCGGGCAAATCTTCCCGGCGGGTGAACAAACGCTCCCGGAGATCGTCCACTGATAAATGATGAAACTGTGCCGGATCCACTGCCAGGTCATAGACAAAAACCCCATTGGGATTGTTTGGATCCAGCGCCAATGGCGCCACCACCGCCAAACAACCTTGTTTGGCCGGATATTTCTCAGAAACGTGGAGGACCGGACGCATGTCCTTTAAGTCCAGCCATTTCCATGCCTCGCTTTTTCGCCGGTGACGAAAACAGAATTCATAGAGTTTAGGTTGCCTGTCTTTAAGCAGGCGAGCCAAGGCAATGGTGGCTTCCACATCCGCCAAGGCATCGTGGGCACCATGATGTTCGATCCCGTTGGCAACCGTGAGATGCTCCAGCTTGAAACTGGGGGCGCCGTCATCCCGCTCCGGCCAAACGATACCTTCGGGGCGCAGGGCGTAAGTGAGGCGCATGACATCAATCAGATCCCAGCGGGAGTTGCCATTGCGCCATTCCCGGGCATAGGGATCCATTAAATTGCGGTAAAGGGTATAACGGGTGACTTCGTCATCGAAACGAATGGTGTTGTAGCCGCTAACGCAGGTCTCAGGCTGAGAAAATTCCGCATTGATTTGAGCGATAAATTCTGCTTCACACACACCTTTTTCAAGCGCCTGCTGAGGCGTGATGCCGGTGATAAGGCACGCTTCCGGCTGGGGCAGAAAATCATTGGCGGGGCGGCAATATAACACCAGCGGCCGGCCCACGGGGTTCAAATCCTCGTCGGTGCGAAGCCCCGCAAACTGAGCAGGCCGGTCCCTGGCGGGATCGGTGCCAAAGGTTTCATAATCATACCAATAGAAGGTGGGCGGCATTGTCGATTAACCTTATGATTCAATCAGGTATAATAATCAGATTTACTTGACGCCATGGTACGATACTTATGCGCATTCTAGAAGAAGCTATTACCTTCGACGACGTACTGCTGGTTCCCGCCTATTCCAACGTGCTACCCCGCGAGGCGGATTTGACCACCCAGTTAACCCGCAAGATTCAACTGAATCTGCCCTTGCTGTCCGCCGCCATGGATACGGTGACAGAAGCCCGCCTTGCCATCACCCTGGCCCAGGAGGGTGGCATCGGTATTATCCACAAAAACATGACTGCGGAGCAGCAGGCAGCTGAAGTCCGCAAAGTAAAAAAATACGAAAGCGGCATCATTAAAGAGCCGATTACGGTATCACCCAATGTCACCATCCGGGAAGTGATTGAACTGATGCGCAGCAAGAATATTTCCGGCGTTCCTGTTGTGGAAGAGGGTAATCATTTGATTGGCATCGTCACCAACCGGGATCTTCGTTTTGAAACCCGCTTTGACGAACCCGTCGCCAAGGTAATGACGCCCAAAGAACGGCTCATCACGGTCCAGGAAGGCTCGCCGAAAGAAGAGGCCATTCGCTTGCTGCACCAACACCGGATTGAAAAAATTCTAGTGGTGAATGATGCCTTTCAATTGAGCGGCTTGATTACGGTCAAAGACATTCAAAAAGCCAAGGATTATCCCCGTGCCTGTAAAGACGAGCAGGAACGACTGCGGGTTGGCGCCGCGGTAGGCGTGGGCGCGGGTACGGAGGAGCGGGTCGCGGCATTGGTGAATGCCGGCGTGGATGTCATCGTCGTGGATACCGCCCACGGCCATTCCCAAGGGGTGCTGGACCGCGTGCACTGGATCAAGCAGCACTACCCCCAAATTCAGGTGATTGGCGGCAATATCGCCACGGGCGAGGCGGCGCTGGCGCTAAAACAGGCAGGCGCGGATGCCGTCAAAGTCGGCATTGGTCCCGGCTCCATTTGTACCACCCGGGTGGTGGCAGGAGTGGGCGTTCCCCAAATTTCAGCCATTGCCAATGTCGCCCAAGCTTTAAAAGACAGTGGCATTCCCCTGATTGCCGATGGTGGCATCCGCTATTCCGGCGATGTGGCCAAGGCTTTGGCCGCCGGCGCCCACTGCGTCATGATGGGCAGCCTGTTTGCCGGTACCGAGGAAGCTCCCGGCGAGGTGGAGCTGTATCAGGGGCGCTCCTATAAAACCTACCGGGGCATGGGCTCCCTGGGCGCCATGTCTCAACAACAGGGTTCCAGTGACCGTTATTTCCAGGAAGACGCCGACGCCATCGAAAAACTGGTGCCTGAAGGTATCGAAGGGCGCGTTCCCTACAAGGGCAGTGTTGTTAATATCATCCATCAATTGGTGGGCGGTATCCGCGCCAGCATGGGTTATGCCGGCTGCCGCACCATCGCCGAACTGCATGAAAAGGCTCAATTTGTCCGCATCACCGGCGCAGGGGTGCGGGAGAGTCACGTGCATGATGTCACCATTGTCAAAGAAGCCCCCAACTACCGGCTGGATTGAAGCAAATGGATATTCACGCCTATAAAATTTTGATCCTGGATTTTGGCTCGCAATACACCCAACTTATCGGCAGGCGGCTGCGGGAAATTGGGGTTTACTGTGAAATCCATCCCTACGATTGGGATGAACAAGCCATCCGGGATTTCAAGGCCAATGGCATCATTCTTTCCGGCGGACCGCGAACGGTTACCGAGGACTTCACCCCCCGGGTTCCGCAGGTGGTTTTTGAATTGGGGGTGCCGGTGCTGGGTATCTGTTACGGCATGCAAACCATGGCGGCCCAACTTGGCGGCAAGGTCGAATCTTCCCGCAAACGGGAATTTGGCTATGCCCAGGTGCGCGCCTGTGGCCATTCACCGCTGCTGGAGGGCATTGAAGATCACACCACGCCTGATGGCGATGCTCTGTTGGATGTATGGATGAGCCACGGCGACCGGGTCACTGAACTGCCACCGGGTTTCAAGGTGATCGCCACCACCGATGATGCGCCGATTGCCGGCATGGCGGACGAATCCCGGCATTTTTACGGCTTGCAGTTTCACCCGGAAGTCACCCATACCCGCCAAGGGGAGCGCATCCTGGCCCGCTTCGCCTTGGAAATCTGCCAGTGCGAGCCGGTCTGGTTGGCAGAGAACATTATCGAAGAAAGCATTCAAACCATCCGCCGCCAAGTGGGCAAGGAAAAAGTGCTGCTGGCCCTGTCCGGCGGTGTGGATTCTTCGGTGGTAGCCGCGCTGCTGCACAAAGCCATCGGCGACCAGCTCATCTGTGTCTTCGTGGATACCGGCCTTTTGCGCCTGCACGAAGGCGATCAAGTGATGGGAACGTTCGCCAAACACATGGGCGTACACGTGATCCGGGTGAATGCCGCGGATCGTTATTTCGAAGCGTTAAAAGGGATTGCCGACCCGGAAGAAAAACGCGCCATCATCGGCCGCTTGTTTATCGAGATCTTCGAGGAAGAGGCCAGCAAACTCCAAGACGTGCAATGGCTGGCCCAGGGAACCATTTATCCTGATGTTATCGAGTCCGCCGGCGCCAAAACCGGCAAGGCCAATCTCATCAAATCCCATCATAATGTGGCCGGACTCCCGGCCAGCATGGAACTGAAACTCATCGAACCTTTGCGGGAACTGTTCAAGGACGAAGTGCGCCAACTCGGCCTGGAATTGGGACTGCCCTATGAAATGGTTTACCGCCATCCCTTTCCCGGTCCCGGCCTTGGCGTGCGTATATTGGGCGAAGTCAGGCGGGAGGAAGCCGACATCCTGCGCCTGGCGGACGATATTTTTATCTCGGAACTCCGCAAGCACGACCTTTACGACAAAGTCAGCCAGGCGTTCGCGGTCTTTCTTCCCGTGCGCTCTGTCGGCGTGATGGGCGACAAGCGCAGTTACGACTATGTGATTGCCCTGCGCGCCGTGGAAACCGTCGATTTCATGACCGCCCGCTGGGCTCACCTGCCCTATGATTTTCTCGACGTGGTTTCCCGGCGAATCATCAATGAAGTCCAAGGCATTTCCAGAGTCGTCTATGACGTTTCCGGCAAACCACCGGCGACTATTGAGTGGGAGTGATTGGCACGGGCCAGCATTTTGGCCTGGGACTTCAAGATCTCGCAATCAGACGTTAAGTGATGAAGATATAGCTGCAAGAATAGTGGTTTCTGTCTGAATTGTGGCGCATGGTGTATGGCCGAGGGCGCAGCGCTGCCCAATGACGCAAATGCGAGCGAGTTCGGTCACCTGCTGCAGGGCATAAGGTGTTTACCCGGCAAACACGCTGGCCTGTGATGAACCCTTTGGCGACAAGGTAGCCAGATTCTCGCTGCATGCCGAAGCGGGTGGATAGTAGCGCTGGTGGAAAGCTTGACATACGATGGCGCGGTACTTATTTTACTAGAACCACACTACAGGAGAAGGGCGATGCACGGCCGCACATTGGTGACGGGGACATTGATGATAGCGCTGGGCGTGATCGCGAGCACCGCCGGCCTGCGGGAGATGGACAAGTTGCGCGAGCTGCGCGAATATGGCCTTCGTGCCTCGGCGCGAGTAGTGGAGATCGACAGCTATAGGGAAAAGGTTACGAGCCCCATCAGCTATATCCCGGTTTTGGAATGGACCACTGCCGATGGTCACACAGTGCGCGTGCAGGCCGGCTTCTCTTCACCGCAACAAAGCAGCTGGCGCATAGGCGAGCGCTTTTCGGTACGCTATGACCCGCAGCAGCCGGACCAGCGCTACCTGGTGGAGCGCCCGGACCGGCCGGCACTGTCCCGCCTAGTTGACCACCTAGGCCTGGTCATCGGCGGCATCTTCCTGCTGACGGGCTTGGCCATCTTCGTCATGGGCCTACGCCGACACAGTCGATAGGAAAGACCCATGGAACGAAACCTTCTTCAGCCAGCTTTTTCGCGCGCCCTCCGGGCAAGTGGGCCTTTCCGCCCTCGACCCGTTCGAGACTTTGGGCCGGGGATCGAAAAAGCAGGCGAAGAAACTGATCCGCCGTAACCTAACGCATAGGTGAACTAATGTACGCCGTTAATTTTTTCCAGCTAGAAGCTTGATGGCATCTATCCAGGCCGCCAACAGCCGCAAGGAAGACAAGAACATCTAATTCAAACCTCAAAAACTTAAAGCCGCGTAATCTTTTTAAGAATAATCGCAAATATGACTGGCATCACCCCCCGGGATGAAATGTGGATGCGGCGGGCTTTGGCGCTGGCCGAAGAAGCAAAGCGGCACGGAGAAGTCCCGGTGGGCGCCGTTTTGATTAAACGGGGGGAAATGATTGCCGAAGGGTTTAATCGGCCCATTGCAAGCCATGATCCTACTGCCCACGCGGAAATTGTGGCATTGCGCCACGCCGCCCTTGCCTTAAAAAATTACCGCCTACCCGATACCACGCTTTACGTTACCTTGGAGCCTTGTCCCATGTGTCTGGGCGCGATGATTCACGCCCGTATCGGCAAGCTTGTCTATGGCGCGCCGGATCCCAGGCAAGGCGCCGCTGGCAGTGTTTTTTCCCTGCATGACTCGCGGAATCTCAACCACCGAATCCAAGTCCTTGGTGGCGTTTTGGCGCAAGAATGCGGGCAGCTTCTAAAGGATTTTTTTGCTATGCGGCGATGATTATTCTGTTGTGCCGTTGATCCTGACAATCAAATAGGCGCGGGCGTTTGCGTCGGTATAGGAGAAGATTCCTTTTCTTTTTCAGGCGGGGATAATTTTGTCTCCAAAGAGCGGGTTTTGGGCTTGCTCGTCAGCCAGATCAACAAATCATAAAAATTGCGGATATTCTCCACATAGCGCACCGGTTCCCAACCCCGGGCATAGCCATGCTTGGTGCGCTGATACCATTTTTTCTTGGCTAACAGGGGTAGATGTTTTTTTACGTCCATCCACTTATCGGGATTGCCTCCCAGGGATTGGGTCAGCACCCGCCCATCTTCCAGGTGACCAAAGCCGATATTGTATGCGGCCAACGTAAACCAGGTACGATCTGGCTCGGGGATTCTGGCGGGAATTTTCTTTTTCAACGCCACCAGATACCGGGTGCCGCCCAAGATGCTTTCGCGCGGATCCAGTCGGTCAGCCACATGAATTTGCTTGGCGGTTTTGCGGGTGAGCATCATCAATCCGCGCACCCCGGTGGGAGACAGTGCCTTCACATTCCAGTGGGATTCCTGATAGGAAATCGCGGCCAGTAAGCGCCAATCCATGTCAAATTTTTGAGCGGCTTCCTTAAAATAGGCAAGATAGCGGGGCAGGCGCTCTTTGAAATGTTTTCGGAAAGTGCAGACATCCGCATATTCCATGCGCTCCACGTGGCCATAATAGCGCTCCAGCAGTTGATCCAGAATTTTGTTTTGTTTTAGTTCTTCCAGAAACACAACCGCAGCCTGATGAAGCGTTCCGTCATGCCGCTTGGAAAATGCCCAGGCCAACGCTCTCTCCGCACTGAGATCAAAGGCGGGCCTCAATCTGGGATAGAACCGTCTGAGGGCGGCAAGCTGGTTGGAGTCGGCGACAGTGTAATCAATCAATCCTTCATTGAGCAAATCCATCAACGCTTCGGAGCTGTGGCTTTGATTGGCTATCCAGGAAAGCTGCGGAAACTTTTTCCGCCAACGTTGCAAGGTGTCCACATGGCTGGATCCCGCCACCACTTCCAAAATGCCATTTTGCAAATCGGCAACGGAACGGGGACGACGCTGACTGTCCCGGTAGACCAATTGCTCGGTGACTTTTTGATAAGGGGAGGAGAATCGCAAGTATTGGCTGCGAACTTCGGTAATTGTCAATCCTGCGGCAGCCATATCGGCTTCCCCCGCCAGTATTTTTGCCAGTAATTCAGGAAAGCGCTCGGGAACAATGAAAACCGGCTTGACCCCCAGCCACTCAGCAAACCGGCTTACCAATTCGTATTCAAAACCTGCGAATTCTTCTCCCATCTCAAAATAGGTGGTCACGCCGTAACGGGTTAATACCCGAAGTTTTCCTGATGCTTTCACCTGCTCTACATGGGAAAGCCTGGCATGTTCTCGCAATAGCGTTGACAGCGATATGAAAAGCGCGATAAAAAAAATGATTTCGCCGACAATGAGAAAGGGACGAAAAAGAAAATTGAGAGAGACGTTGGTCACGTTCAAAAGCCTGGTCCCGCAGGCAAAACCACAGCGATTAGTGAAGATAGCAAAACAATGTGAGCATCGGTTTTGATATCATTTCCGCTCGCGCAAACGGGCAATGACAGGGGCTGTTGATGGGCGCACACCCCGCCACAGCCAAAAGGCTTCCGCCGCTTGCTCCACCAACATACCCAAACCATCCACGGCAGTTTCCGCCCCTTGAACCCGCCCCCATTCGAGGAATGGAACCGCTTTTTCACCATACATAAGGTCATAACAAACCCCACCCGGGGCAATCAATCCGTTGGGCAATGGCGGTATCTGGCCATGCAATCCCGCGGCAGTGGCGTTCAAAATCAAATCAAACTGCTGATCCTTAAGCTTCGCAAAACCGCAAGCTTGAATCTTTCCTAACGATGAGAATTGCTCCGCCAAAGCCACGGCCCGCTCTTCCGTGCGATTGGCAATGACCACAAGTTCTGGCTGTTGTTCCAATAAAGGCCCCAAAATTCCCCGCGCGGCGCCTCCGGCCCCAATCACTAAAATACGTTTATTGGACAGAGACACACCCATATTTTCCGTTAGATCCCGCAGCAAACCGACGCCATCGGTATTATCCCCAAACAGGATAGAATCCTTGCGGAAGACCAAGGTATTGACCGCATGACTCATTTGCGCGCGGGGACTCAACGCATCGGCCAGGCGAAAAGCCAGCTCCTTGAGCGGGACAGTGCAGTTCAACCCCAACCCGCCTCCAGCCCGGAAAGCGCCCACAGCGGTTTCGAAACATTCGGGAGGTACGTCCTGACTGGTGTAGCGGATACCTTCTCCGGTTTGCTCCGCAAACCAGGTATGAATTAATGGGGAAAGGCTGTGGGCAATGGGATGGCCGAAAACCGCGTAATGATCAGGCTTTTTCATGGTGTTTTTCGGCTTCAAGCATCTGTCTTTCCCGTTTTCCCCAATAGATAGTGAACAGGATCAGCGCTACCGCCAGTAGAATAACCAAAGGGAGAAATTGCTCCAGATAAGCGGTTAACATGGCCGTTGTCCCCAAAAATACACCAGCGAGGCTAAACCGCCATCCGATGCGGATACCATCCAAAAAGGTGGCCAATGCCAAAATCAATAAAATCACCAAGGCAGCGGCCTTGCCATCCAGAAACCGTAAATGGAGTAGAAAAAAGACCCCGACCACGGTAAAAAATACGCCGCCCCAATGCAAAAGCTGAAGCATGAATAATTCGCCCAGGGACTGCCCCCGCACGTGTCCATGCAGGGAAGCCTGGGCCCAACCGGCTATCATGGAGCCCAGCCCGAAGATGGGTATCATTAGTAGCCAATAGAGATAGGCATCTTGCGGGGAAAAATCCCCCACGACTGCTCCACCGATAGAAAACAACAGCAACAGGATTAGAACCGCCTCATCCAGCCATACGATTATCCCCGGCGGCGGCGCTTTTTCCTCAACTGCATGATTATTGTTGTTGGCGTCGTTATCGTGCATGTTATTCCCAAATGTTGTTGGCCAATGGATCATCCTGCAGCCACCCGGCAACAGTCTTGGCATAATACGTTAAAATTGCGTCCGCGCCAGCGCGCTTGAAAGCCAATAGTGATTCCATCACGACTTTCTTTTCTTCCAGCCAGCCGTTTTCCGACGCAGCCTTGAGCATGGCATATTCACCGCTGACTTGATAAGCCAAAACAGGCACGCCAAACCGCTCCTTGACCCTGTAAATCACATCCAGGTAGGGCAAGCCCGGCTTGACCATGACCATATCAGCGCCTTCTTCCAAGTCTAAAGCAACTTCCCTGAGCGCTTCGTTACTATTGGCTGGATCCATTTGATAATTGAATTTATTGCCTTTTCCCAAATTGGCTGAAGACCCTACCGCATCCCGAAAAGGACCGTAAAAATGGGAGGCATATTTTGCCGCATACGCCAAAATCCTTGTGTGCACAAAGTGCTGCGCTTCCAATGCTGTGCGAATCGCGCCCACGCGGCCATCCATCATGTCCGAAGGGGCAACGATATCAGCGCCGGCCTCGGCATGGGATAATGCCTGTTTCACCAAAACCGCGACGGTTTCGTCATTTAAAACATACCCGCTTTCATCAATCAAGCCGTCTTGCCCGTGGGAAGTGAACGGGTCAAGCGCCACATCGGTGATGATACCTAACTCTGGCACCTGAGATTTCAACAGGCGCACGGTGTTTTGCAGTAACCCTTGCGGGTTGTAGGCCTCTTTGGCGTCCTCGGTTTTTTTCTCGGGAGAGATCACGGGAAACAGCGCCATCGCCGGAACCCCCAAATTCACCAGACCCACGGCCTCTTCCAGCAACAGGTCTTGGCTAAGCCGGTTAACGCCTGGCATGGAAGGCACAGGTTCGCGCACCTGTTGTCCTTCGCAAACAAAAACCGGATAAATCAAGTCATTGACCGTGACGACATGTTCACGCATCAAACGGCGGCTGAAGTTGTCCCGGCGCATGCGCCGCATCCGCAATTGCGGATAAAATGGGCTAGGATAAGAAGGTAAAGTCATATTGGCAAGGTCTGATTTATACTGGTTTATTGTGGCTATTAAAGGTTATGATAAACAAAAATGGATTCTTCGGGAGACTTCAGGAGCTTTAATTGATGATTAATTTTACAAAACGCCTTTTGGCGAACAATGGATGGGTTTTATTTCTGGCAGGGATGCTTTTGTGGGCAGTGTCCGTGGAGGCCGCTTCACTGGCGCCACCTCAAAAATTAATTCAGGAAACCTCCGATAAAATCCAGGAAGAGCTGCGCAAAATCAATTACAAGGTAGATTTTGCCAAGGCGGTGGAGATTGTTGAAAAACATATCGAACCCCACGTGGATTTTGACCGTTTTGCCGCACTCGTCCTAGGTAAACACTGGCGCAAAGCGACGCCTGAGCAAAAAGAACGCTTCAAAAAAGAATTCAAAACCATGCTCATCCGCACTTATGCAACGGCTTACGGCGAATATGCCGAATGGGACATTCGCTTCAAGCCTTTGAAAAATTGGGCGCCCGATAAAAAGAAAGTGATCGTCCGCACCGAATTCGTTCAACCGGGCAGCCAGCCAGTGCCCGTGGATTTCCGGATGATCCGCAAAAACGGCGAGTGGAAAGTCTATGATGTCATCATCAGCGGCGTGGACTTGGTAAAAAATTACCGCACCAGTTTTGGCGAGGAAATCGCAAAAACCGGCTCCCTGGATGCCTTGATAGATCGCCTGGCGGAGCGCAACCGCCAGGCTTTCAAAAACGGGGCCAAGGCCTCAGCGCTCCCCCAACCAGTCCCGCGGGCGTAAATAATCGTATAGTTTCGCTTCTTCCGTGCCTGGTTCTGGCCGCCAATTGTAGCGCCACTTGGCAACCGGAGGCAGGGACATGAGGATCGATTCAGTCCTTCCGCCCGACTGCAGCCCAAAGATGGTCCCCCGGTCGTAAATCAAATTAAATTCTACATAGCGGCCGCGCCGCAGTGCTTGAAACGCCCGCTCCCTTTCCCCAAAAGCATGATTCTTGCGTTTTTCGACAATGGGAAGATAGGCAGGGATATAATGATCGCCAACGCAGCGCATGAATTCGAAACAACGTTCAAATCCCCACTCATTGAGATCATCAAAAAACAAGCCGCCCACGCCGCGGGTTTCTCCACGATGCTTGAGAAAGAAATACTCATCACACCATTGCTTATACTTGGAATAGACTGCCTCGCCAAAAGGCTGGCAAGCCTCCAAAGCCGTTTGGTGCCAATGGATCACATCCTCGTGAAAGGGATAATAAGGCGTCAGATCAAAGCCGCCACCAAACCACCAAACCGGATCTTCCCCTGGCTTTTCCGCGAGAAAAAAACGCACATTGGCATGGGAAGTCGGCACATATGGATTGCGGGGGTGAATGACCAGGGAAACACCGACTGCCTGAAAACCCCGCCCAGCCAACTCGGGACGATGGGCGGTCGCCGCCGCCGGCAATCCTTCCCCGATGACATGGGAAAAATTGACGCCGCCTTTTTCAAAGGTCGCGCCATTTTCAATGACCCGGGTGCGTCCACCACCCTTGCCCTGCTCATACTGCCAGGTTTCTTCCTGAAATGTTGTTTCAGGCTCTGCGCTCTCCAAAGATTGGCAAATGCTGTCTTGCAGTTCCAACAAATAATCCTTAACCCTTTGCAAATCCACGCTACTCATGACGTCCCCCTGTAGGTTGATGATGGCTCCAATCTTCCAAATAATATCACAACTTATGTGGTTATAGCCGTCGTGAGCAAACACCGAAAAGACAGACTTTTTGCCCAGCCCTTGGGCAATATTCCCAAGTTTCAGTTCGACCACCTGGTAGCCGCGGTATTCGAGGATATGATAGATCGCTCAGTACCCGGTTATCGCACCATTGTTGATGCCATCGGCTTGATTGCCCGTAAGGTGATGCCGCCTGACAGCCTCTGTTATGACCTGGGTTGCTCTTTGGGTGCCGCCAGTTTGGCGGTTGCCCTGGCCCAAAAAGCACAAGGCTGTAAGGTAATTGCCGTGGACAATGCCTGGCCAATGTTGACCGGTTTTCAGAAAAAGCTCCAAAACCAAGGGGCTTCCTTGCCCATCCAGCTCATTTGCGCCGATATCCGCGATATCGAAATCCAAAATGCCTCGTTGGTTATCTTGAATTTCACTCTGCAATTCATTCCGCTAGCAGACCGGATGGTGCTCTTACAAAAAATTTACCAGGGGCTTCTGCCTGGCGGGGCTTTAATCCTGTCGGAGAAAATTTCGCTGCCGGAACCGAGACAACAGCTGTTATTTGACGAGCTGCATTACACCTTCAAAAAAGCGCATGGCTATAGCGACCTGGAAATCAGCCAAAAACGCAGCGCCTTGGAAAAAGTCCTGATTCCGGAAAACCTGCCAGTCCACATAGACCGTTTAACCGAGGCGGGATACAGTAGCGCTGAAGTCTGGTTCCAATACTTCAATTTCATGTCACTGATTGCATTGAAGTAGTGACTTTTAGAGTGTATTCCAATTGGTAATGTTAGAAAGGGACATGGACCGGCTTTTGGAATGTTGGCAGCCTGGATGGCTGCCATCAAGGATGCGTTAACGGCGTTTCCCAAAAGCCGATCCATGTCCCCATTGAGATAAAATTTAAGGGTTCGACAGTCGCCTTGGAACGGGTTACATTGAATTTTTTTTTATGAACATGAGATCTCCATGAATGACACATTAACCGAGCTTTACCGAAAAATGACCGCCTTGCAGGAGGAAATTGTCAAGGAGTTGGAGGCCAAACAGCGCCAGTTCGCTTATCGGCTGGATCGAACCCGGGTGATTTTCGAACAGGGTGCCATCGAGGCTCAAAAAGCGCACCTGCAAAGCTTATTTCGCTACATTGTTGGCGCCCACCCCAAGCATTTTTTGACGGCGCCGTTGATTTATTCCTGCATTGTGCCCGCCGTGTTATTGGATGCCTGGGTGAGTCTTTATCATGCGGTATGTTTCCCGGTTTGGGGCATTCCCAAAGTCAAACGCAGTGATTACATCGTCATCGACCGGCACTACCTGCCTTATCTCAATGCGTTGGAAAAACTCAATTGCGTTTATTGCGGTTATTTCAATGGCCTTATTGCCTATGTTCAAGAGGTAGCGGCGCGCACGGAACAATACTGGTGTCCCATTAAACACGCTAAGAAGCTCAAAACCTTTCATAGCCGCTATCCTATTTTCCTGGACTATGGTGATGCTGAAGCTTATCGAAAACAGCTTCCGGTCTTGCGACATCATTTTTGAGAAGTAATCCAGCCTTTGAACTATGACGGATCCACTGGCGCATGATTTTTTGACGCCCTATCAATCCCTTATCCACCAAGACTTCCCCGCCCTCAAAAAATGGCGGCAAGCACTGCCGGAGCAAATAAAACAAGCGCTCAACCCCAATCGGCATAGGGAGCTCCCGATATGGTGGGCATTGGTGCAGAACCTGCCCCCCGTTGAACCTTCGCAGGTAGCGTTTGACTGTCCGGTCGTCAAAATCGGTCAGCAAGGGGATTTAGATGAAACTGTCAGGGACAATCTTGAGCAACAACTACACAAGCTTCATCCCTGGCGCAAAGGTCCCTTTGAGATATTTGGCATTTTTGTTGATACCGAGTGGCGCTCGGATTTCAAATGGGCGCGGTTGGAATCAGCCATTCAACCTTTGCACGACCGGCGAGTGCTGGATGTGGGAGCGGGCAATGGCTATCATTGCTGGCGGATGTTGGGGGCGGGTGCAAAACACGTCATAGGCATTGACCCGGGGCCCCGTTATGTCACCCAATTTCTCGCTTTGAAAAAACTGGCGGGCGATTGGCCCGTAGATCTGCTGCCTTTGACTTTGGAAGACCTGCCGCCAAATCTGCAGGCTTTTGACAGCGTCTTTTCCATGGGGGTGCTGTATCATCGCCGTTCGCCTTTTGACCACCTCTACCGGCTCAAGGATTGCCTGCGCCAGGGCGGAGAATTGATTCTGGAAACATTGGTAATTGAAGGTGCTGAGGGTTCAGTACTGGTACCGGAAAATCGCTATGCGAAAATGCGTAATGTTTGGTTTATTCCAAGCGTGCCTACCCTGGCCACATGGCTCAAGCGGGTGGGATTTCATCACATCCGCTGTATTGATGTGAATAAAACCACAACCGATGAACAACGATCCACCGATTGGATGCGCTTCCAATCACTGCCGGATTTCCTCGATCCCGAGCACCCCAATTTAACCGTGGAAGGCTACCCCGCGCCAAGGCGGGCAATTTTTTTGGCGGAAAAACCATGAATATGATGGAACGAAAGCTTACCGTAAGACCAGACACCGACATCACTTCCATTTGGGCCATTCCGGAAAATTATGACAATCGCTGCGCCGTGCTGCTTGCCCACGGCGCAGGCAGTGACATGCATCACCCGTTCATCGGTTTCGTCCATGAAAATTTGGCCAAATGTGGGAACCTGACGGTCAAATTCAACTTTCCCTATAAGGAAAAAGGGCGTAAGGCACCCGATCGCATGCCTTTATTACTGGATACCTGGAAGACCGTCATTGATGCTGTACGGTCAGACCCTATCTTATCTCCCCGGCATTTGTTACTTGCAGGGAAAAGCATGGGCGGAAGGGCTGCTTCGCTTTTAGTGGCCGAAGGTGAGTCCTGCGATGGCCTGATTTTTCTCGGCTACCCATTGCATCCCCCAGGCAAACCCGACAAACTCCGGGCCGACCACCTCCAACGAATCTCTCGGCCGATGCTATTCATCCAGGGCACCCGCGACCGGCTTTGCGATCTGAGCCTTTTGCGTCAAGTGATTGGAAAGCTATCTGTGGAAGTCACTTTGCACGAAATCGAAGGGGGCGATCATTCTTTCAAGGTGTTGAAGCGTCTGGGCCGTAGCGAGCAAGAAGTCTGGGAGGAGATAGCTGCCACTTGCTGTGCCTGGATAAAAAGGCGGCTTTGAATTAGACCGGCAGGGCCCTGTCATTTATTCAAGCCGGGGCGGATGGTCTGCTTCGAAAAACGCCGTGAATACTTTCTTGCTGCGCAATCCTGCTGTGCAAGAAAGCCCTGCCCAAACATCCCTGTTCGGGCGCTCGCCGGCTGCGAAAGTCCACTGGACTTTCGGTCCGGCTCGCCCCTGTAGGCTCCACGCCGGCTTCCCTGCCGGCGAGGCTTTCGAATCAGACCATCCGCCCCTTCAATCAATCCTTTACGTGTTTATTTAAATGACGTAGTCGGCGACTCAAACCCAAAAACAAGAGAAAATGCAAAGTGAATGTTACACTTGAACTCCCACTCAAATTACACAGATTTTCAATAATGCGACGAATTTCTTTGGTTTTATCCCTATTTGCCATTGCCTTGCTTATCACAGCGTGTATTGAGCAAGATCTGCGCTTTCAGATCCGGTTTCGTCACGTTGAGGGACTTCAAGTTGGAGACCAGGTGTTGTTGGCGGGACGGCATGTTGGTGAGGTGGAAGATATCGATCAGGTGGAAGATGGAACCTTTTGGGTAGCGGTTCGAATTGGCAAGCAATACCGGTCTCAGGTAACCGATCAATGTGAATTCACGCTCAGACCCGACCCAAAAAATCCCAGCAAACGGGTGGTTTGGATTGAGCCCGGCAACGGTGGCAAGCCAATTGAAGATGGCGCCTTGGTGGAGGGGAGCGAGCCGGTTTCGTTGTTCGGGCCTTTATTCAAAGGTTTTGGGGAAGGCTTGAAGCTGTTGGAGTGGCAGCTAAAAGGGTTGACAGGGGAGCTGGAAAAACTGCCCGAATCCCCCCAGTTCAAGCAGTTTCAACAGCAACTCGAAGAACTTGCCAGGCAGCTGCAAGAAGCTGAGGAAAAAATGCAGAAGGACGTCATCCCCAAGCTGCAACAAGAAATGGAACGACTACAAAAAGAGCTGAAAAAATCCCTGCCGAAACAGGAACCAAAAGCGCCTTCAAAAAAGGCGATCGATCTTTGATGAAATTAATCAGGGTTGAAAAATAAATAATGCTTCTATGGTGATCCATCCCAGCAGCACCGTGGCGAAAATCAAGTGCATCAATATGCGCATGGGAATGCCCGGCGGCGCTTCTTCGGTATAAGGAACAAAATACTCAGTCACCCCCAGCAATTTCTCGCAGGCCAGAATCCGGCGACATTTGACTTCATAAAACAGGCGGGTGCGATGATCGAGAATCCAAAATAAAATCGTCATTAAAATTCCGAAAATTGCCACATAAATATGATAAGGGTGAAGGTCGGTAATGGAAAAAGTAGCCGCACCTATGATGGCGGTAATCGCAACGAATAGGGCGAAGCGCTTGTAGCGTAGTTCGATGTGCTCACGAGCATTGATGCACGCTTGCCGATACAGCTCCAATAGGACCTCAACGTCAATCGGTTCTAATTGTGGCTGACTACTCATGCAGATTCTCCTTTTTGTTTGCTAAATTTCAATTCCAACCCTATTTTTTTCTGTCACCTTGAAAACGTAATAGAAATATGGAATGTATTTGTGAAGGAAGGCTGCTGTCTGGACATAGCCTCCAGCGGGGATTCAAGCAGTGATCTTTCCATGAAATTGTACCGCTTTTTTATGAAGCATTGAAAGCGCTACCCTCACCATAGTCACCATAGATGAACCTTCGTGTCATACAATGAACCAGTGCCTCCCACGCAAGCGTTATCCACTAAAACCCAGGCGGCTCTATAACCTATTGGTTTTATGTCTGCTGTTATTCTGGATTTTACGAATGACTTATTATCAGCACTGGTCTTGGATAAATCAGCATTGGCCAATATCCTTGACCATGACGTTGGGCTCTTTCATTGCCGGTGCCACGCCACAAGGCGGTGCCGCGATCGCTTTCCCGGTGTTTACCAAAATTCTCCATATCACAGCAGAGAATTCGCGCAACTTTGGCTTTATGATCCAATCGGTTGGCATGACTATGGCGTCGGTGTACATTTGGTCCAAAGGCATCGTTTTCTTGCCGCGGGTTGTTTTTTGGGCAGTATTGGGTGGTATTCTTGGAGTCACTTTGGGTACTTTTTGGATTGTCTTGCCCAATCCCTATCCACGGGTTTTATTTAGTTTGGCAGCGGCTACTTTTGGCGTTACGTTATTGTTATCCCGCAAAAATTTACCTGTAGACCCCCCCCCAGGTCACTTGCCTGAAGCGAGTGCGAAGGCAGTTTTTCTCGCGGGCGTCATGGGCGGAATATTCGCCGCCCAAACCGGCTCCGGCGTGGATTTAGCGGAATTTATCGTATTGACCCTGGCCTTTGGCATCAACGAAAAAATCGCCACGCCGACTTCCGTGGTGATTATGGGGTTGGTGTCGCTTTATGGTTTTTCGTTGCATGCCCTGACAGGAAACATTCCCGCGCCAGTGTGGCAATGGTGGTGGGTTGCTTTTCCGGTGGTGATCTTCGGCGCCCCTTTCGGAGCATGGTTTGCTTCTTGGGTGCGGCGGGAATGGCTCGTTGCGCTGATTCTTGCCCTGATTTTTTTAGAAACGGTTTCTACTTTTTACCTTATTCCTTTTCCTCCTGATGTATTGAAAGCTTCTATTGCCGCTGTATTTGTTACCTCCGCAGCATTGGCGCTTCTATTAAATCATCGCCTAAGAACTGTCTCGGCCAAATGAACTGGGACAAAAGCTTTCCCCTGTAAAAAGGCGCCTTAAAATTTCAAGGCGCCTTATGTGGCCAGAACTTATTGCAGTGCTAAAGATCCACTCACACTCGTGTTGATGGAATAAAGGCCAAAATCCAATGCGCCATCCTCGGTATTAAAGGCGGTTTGACGGCTTCTGGCGGCATTAAAAGTGGCCGGACCAAACTGCTTGTCCAGCCGGGAAAGCAGCGCTCCCGGTATGGACGCTTGCCCGTCATCCACAAATCGGCAACGAATGGTTTTGACGACGACATCTCCACCGATATTGCCAATATCAAAACTGCTGGTGCTGACGGTTACATCTAAAGACCCCTGACTATTCTGTCCATTCCATTGCAACGCCAAATCACTACTGGCAGGATGAAGAAATACGCCCGATGAAAAGTTCGGAGAAGTCAAAACGAGAGGCGCGGGCGCGCGTAATGTGGTCGAGAAGGGGCCAATTTGGCTTCCGCCTTCACCCGCAAACGTATATTTGCCCTGCCCCTCATAAAAACCTCCAGGTAGATCCGCTTGATAAATAAAAAACCCGGCTGCTTTTAAATTATCATTCACGGGCACATCCACTGTATTCCCCCCTTCGGAACTTAGAGTGAGCTTTTCTCCCGCATCCAGAAAAACCGGCGATGTTCCTGGCAATGGATTGAGGGGATCAAATTTGCTTTTGGTTTCAGTATATTGGCATTGATCAATAGGCACACTACTAGCAGCCATGTTTTTTATAATCTGATCAATTTTATCTGGATCCAGCTGCCCGCCAAAATTGAACTCAATAAAGCTGCCAGAGGCATTCTGGGAAATCGTTTGCCCCACCTTGGAATCGTTCATTGTCAAAAAGCCAAACCGGCTGCCAGCAGAATCAGGCACCATGACATTTATCCACTGGCTGGCAAATGAAATAATTTCCAGCGTGCCGGGCTTGGTTACGGCAGCGGCAGCTCGCCATGGCCCCGCACTCAAATGGGGGAATTGTTGCAGGTTGAAGAAAACATGAGGCTCATATTTAAAGCCAGCAGGCACCCTGAACGAAGGCAACCATGGTTTTAGCTGCGTATTCCAATCGGGATATTCATAGATTTTGCCATCTGGCCCAATCAAGCCCAAATGAACATCGACGACAACCTCTCGTTGTGCATCACCTTCCCCTGCTATGGAAACATTAAGTTGCTCATCACTGCTTAAAATATAATAATTTTTATCAGCAAAAATACCGATGGATGGCTGTGCCCAAGTAATCGCGGAATAGCCCGCAATAGAACACACTAAGAACAAAAATCTCAATTGCTTTTTCATCCTTGCCCTCCTAAATGTCTGGTTAAAAGCCATTACCTTACGCTTGTAAGGAAAATCATACAGCAAGAATTTTCATACGGTAACCCTTTCAGAAAATGTTGCCCCACAACTCTTTACGAGGATTCCATGCAGATCATGGTTGCAAGCCGAACGGCAAAGCACCGCTGTTTCCTAATTATTTCCCTATAGAAAATACCGCCGCAGTTTGCTAATTGAAGACAAGCCGTTTGAAAGTGGTAAAATTCTTCTTCTAACTATTTGGCAAGTAGGAAAAGGCACGATGCAAGGCGGATCTAACACTTCCAGTTTTTCAAACTCTTCTACAACAATTCAAGTTCCCGAGGGACTCAAAGGGATAGTGGCTGAAAAGGAAGGTAACTATGATGCCGTATCGACTTCTATTGAATGCGGCACGGTTGAAGATATCAGAGTTGAAGTCCCTGATGACATCTTCAATGATTTGGGCCAACAGGTGCTCAATTCAAGGTCAGCCAGCATTCAGGAAAAAATAGCCCAAGGTATTCCCAAGCTGCCTGCCAAAGCCATCCATATCAATGAAAAAAATGGAGAAGTGGTTCTTACGATTACTTCCGACGATAAAAAGCCCGTCGATATTACCTTGGCAATTCCAAAACAATTGGTGGAAATTCATCGCGGCCTGGGTGGAGGCGCCTTCAACACCACGGTTGATAGCGCTATCATCAATCTGGCGCTGTATCGTGCCCTGGGATTGCCCGAAGAGCAAGTAGTCAGGTCCTATTTGTACTTGACCCTGTCAGAAGATCAAATCCAGACTGTGCACAAGCAAGCCGAGCCTTTTCCTAACCTGGAAATTTTGTGGGTGGAGGGCAGTCCCCGGCGTTCGGTTTTCATTAAGAATAAAGAAACCGGGGAGGAAATCTATTTCAGCACGCCTTATGGAGAGGTCAATCAAAAGCGCTCCATCCCCACTATCCAAACCCCACGTTTCTTGCTCCTTCATAACCAGCCTGACGAACGGATTTTTTGGGATGTCGCCGTCCGCGTCAGAAACGATCTAGTGGATCATTCCATCGTCTGGAGCGTGGGTTCCAATCAAATTCGCGATGGCATTGATCGCTACGCTTCTCCCATTGGCGTTTGTGAAACCATGACCTTGAATCTTGGGGAAGCCTTGGCATGGATTCGCAAATCCAATTCCACCTACATTCGAAACGATGACGTGCTACTGCAATTTCTGGAAACCTATGACGACGGTAATAAAAAAACCCGTTTCGGATTGGGTGGCAGCAGTTTTGTGCGGATTTTCGGGATCTTCAAAACCGAATTGGATGAGCCGGAAAAAAGCCTGGTATTACCGGAAAACCCGATCAAACGCCGCATCGTCGCCCAACGCCTGGCGGATATCCTGCACAAGTTTGGCGTGAGCGAAAGCGTCTTCATTACCGATGGCTCCAACCCCACCATCGCCAGCTTCAAATATGAAGACAAAAAGGAACAGATAAAGAAAAAAGTACAATATTATATTCCGATTATTGATCAGGAGCGGGGCGAAAAAATCGATCAGTTGCTTCAAGAGTCCGGCTGTGACCTGCATCACAAAGACGCCACCGGCTGTGGCGATTCCTATACGGCCACCGTCTTGGCGCTCAAGCAAATCACAGGAAATAGGGTCCATCCCACCACTATTTCCATTGTCGCCAATCACATCGCCCGGCTGGTCTATGCCATGCCCCATTCCAACCTCATGGAAATTGAAGGGACCTGCCCTGGGATTACGGAAAAAGTCTTACGCATGGCTTTGAACGATTTGGATGAAATCAATGCTCAGTGCAAAAAAAATAACCGCTTGGAAACCTTGGAATCAGAAGCACACTCATTGATTTTCCAAGCCTTGAAATAAGTTTTTTCCCGTTCTCAAAAAAGGGTGCTTTGAATCTCAAAGTACCCTTTATTTTTCCAGTCCATTGCGTAAGGTCACGCCGCCCATAGCGACAAAATAGTACCTGAATTTTGCAAACAATCCGCCACTGGACTGTCTGTCAAAATCTTATTCCGCGCTGCGTTCACCGGCTTTGTGTTCAACGTAACGCTGCTACGCCTAAGCGAAAACCGACTTGCCTAAGGCTTTGATAGACACGCTCAGTGCTCGAATCTTTTGCAAAATTTAGGTTGTAAATAAATGTCAGGGTAAAAGATCGATGAACAAACTATTTTTTCTCGCTGTCCTTTTGATTGGAATGGTTTTTCCGGCTGCGGGAAAAGAATCCATTCGTATCGTCGGTTCCAGCACGCTACTTCCTTTAATTTCGGAGGCCGCCAGACGCTATCGTCAAACCCACCCTGATCTGGAAATTCTCATTTCGGGAGGCGGATCAGGCGTTGGCATTGCCGCCATTCTCCAGAACAGTGCGGACTTGGGGATGACCTCCCGCCTACCTACTGCCACAGAGCAAGTACAATTAAAAACCAGGGCAAAATTAATACCCATCGCTTACGATGGCGTCGCGGTAGCGGTTTCCAAAGCGATAGTAAGCCACGGCGTCAAAGCATTGAGCTTGGCCCAAATCGCCGCCATCTACCGGGGGCAACTCCGCAACTGGAAAAAAGTAGGCGGGCCAGATGCTCAAATCTTGGTCATTGATAAAGAATCCGGGCGTGGTACTCGCCATGTTTTTGCTCAGGCAGTTTTGGGAAATCCCCATGCCAGAGCTCCGGGCGCTGCCATCGTTACTGGCTCCAACAATGAAGAACAAGCCATTATCGCCCGCAGTGATCAAGCCATTGGCATGCTTTCTCACGCTTGGCTGAATGACAAAGTGCGTCCCTTGGGGGTGATGATTAATGGACAAGCCATCATGCCTACCACTGAGAATATTCGCAATGGTCGTTATCCCATTCACCGTAAACTTAGTCTGATTGTGCCCAACCATCATTCCCCGGCGGTGGGTAATTTTATCGCCTTTCTTTTATCGAAATCCGGGCAAGATGTCGTTGAACAGGTGGGTTATATCCCCATAAGATAACGGGACTCATGCGATTTTGGCTTGGATTATCGTTAATGCTTTTTGGCCTGGTGGCAATAGCCATTCCCAGCTTTTTACTTTGGACCAGCCTTCCCTTTTGGCGCTTTGCAGGCATAACCGCATTGTGGCAAAGCGATTGGTTTCCCTATGAGCACCATTTTGGCTTGCTGCCTGCAATTTTAGGTACTTTTTGGGCTGCGGTCACCGCTTTGGTGATAGCTGTACCCAGTGGCATAGCCGCTGCCATTGTTAGCGTGGAAATATTCCCTCGGCAATTACACCAATTGATTCGAGTCGGATTGGAAATGTTAGCCGCTATTCCTTCCGTGGTATACGGGTTGCTGGGGCTTTGGGTATTACTACCCGCATTGGCCGACTGGTTCGGCCTTTTGACAGGACATAGCCTGTTGGCAGCGGGGCTGATATTATCCCTGATGGTCTTACCCACGATCACGGCATTGAGCGAGGAAGCGCTAAACGCCATCCCCAGCGAACAACGGGAAACCGCTTTGGCGATAGGGCTGAATTGGCCGCAACTTTTATTTCGTATCTTATTGCCTCAGGCTTGGCCCGGCATCCGTTCCAGCATACTATTGGCGTTGGGCCGGGCGTTGGGAGAAACCATGGCGGTGATGTTGGTGGTGGGCTCTTTGGACCGCCTACCCCAGCCCTGGTGGAATCTGCTTCAACCTGCTCAAACATTGACTTCCCGTATCGGCCGGGAGATTGGCGAAGCTGCTTTTGGTTCTTTGCATTTTTCCGCACTGATGGGTTGCGCAACCATTTTAGGACTGACTGGCGCTGGTATTGCCTTTTTTCTTCAAAAAAGAGGCCATTCAATATGAAAGGCCGGTTATTCAAATGCTTTATCCTAATCATGGCGCTTCCTGCCTTTGTCTTACCCATTCTCGTCCTTGGATACATTTTGTATCAAGGGGTACCTAGCTTGATGGAAATCATCGGCGCTTCTAATGGGAGGCTACTAACTGGCCAAATGTTAGGCTCCCTGCTGCTCATGGTCGGTGCTTGCCTGATAGCCAGTCCGGTGGCGCTTGGACTGGCAATTTTTCTCCATAGCAAACCCCAAGATTCCCCCTGGTTGAGTAAAATTTCCGGGCTTCTTTATCTCTTGCAAGGCATCCCTCCTATCGTTTATGGATTGTGTGGATTGGCGGCTTTGGTGCATCTACTGCAGTGGGGTGTTTCTCTGTTGGCGGGTATGGTGATTTTGTCTGTCGTAATTCTGCCGATGCTGACTTTGAACTGCCATCACGCCTTGAACCGTATTCCTGCGGAATATACTGAGGCTGGACGCTCGCTGGGTCTCGGCCAGAAAGATATATTGATCCGGGTCTGGATTCCAGTTGCCTGGCCGGGATTGGTCACAGCCATTCTGTTATCTTTGGCACGGACGCTTTCAGAAACCGCCCCCATTTTGTTCACGGCCACGGTCTTTGCCGGCGTTATCTGGCCCGGCTCCTGGTTTTCTCCTGTGACCACGCTGCAGACCCAAATATTTTACCTGGCCCAAGAAGGGCTCAATGACCAGGCTATCCATAGCGCCTGGGCGGCTGCCATGATATTAGTAGCGTTAATCTCCCTGTTTTCTTTGGCGGCACTATGGCTAAGACACCGCTACTCTTAAATGACAACTCCCCTTCCCAGCATGCCACCGGGGTTCCCAGTCCTAAACCGGAATATCTAAAAATTGATCATTTGAATCTTTCGCTGAGTGGCCACCCGATTTTGAAACAAATCAGCTTTAGCGTTCCCGCACCTGGAATGACTTATGTCATTGGCCCTTCAGGCGCCGGTAAAAGTTCGCTGCTGCGCTGTCTTAATCTTCTCCACGAAACTTGGACAGGCACAATTCAAGTCAATGGTATTTCCATTCGGGACTGGCCCAAGGGGGCGGATAATCTGCGCCGTCATATTGGGCTCATTGGGCAAAAACCCGTGGTTTTCCCAGGTTCCATCCAAAAAAATCTGTTATTTGGTCTGTCGCGCCGGGAAAAACGCCAGCTTTCGAGAAATCGAATCCAAGAGAAACTGGAACAAGTGGCTCTCTGGCCCGAAGTAAGGGATCGTCTCGAGGCTCCTGCAAGAGAACTTTCTCTGGGCCAACAGCAACGCCTATGCATCGCCCGTGCGCTAATACTGGAGCCCGCGCTAATAATGCTGGATGAACCCACTTCCTCCTTGGATTCCCATTCGCGCCAAATAGTGGAGAAAACCTTGTTAATGCTGGCGGAGAAAATGGCGGTCCTCTGCGTTACTCATGACTTGGACCAAGCCAAACGTTTAGCAGATCAAGTGATTTTTCTGTGTGAGGGAAGGTTAATAGAAAAAGGCCGGGCTGAAAGCTTTTTCCAACAGCCGCAACAAATAGAAACCCGTGAGTTTCTTCAATGGGAAGTTTGTGATTGTGATAACAATCTTTCGCCAAACGGCTAATGGGGCTGAGAAGATAAGTCAGCGGGGGATAGGTCCAACAGTTTGATCAAATCGTGTTCGCTAATGATCCCCACTATCTTCTGATCATGGTCAACGACGGGAATGTGGTGAATGCCATGCTTAGCCAGTAATGGAATAATATCGGCCACGGGTTTGTCCTGCTCAATGGTTATTGCAGGCCGGGACATGATATGGCCGGCTACCTCCGGCTTATTGGTTTCAAGGCCTGGCGTTGCGGTCAAAAAGCGCTTGATGCGCTCGTTCCAGGTTTTGCCTTGCATCTTTAACACTTGTTTCAAGAAATCCCGAGTTGTCACCATGCCGATGACAAAATTTTTCCTATCCACCACGGGCACGCCACGTATTCTATGGCGTATCATCCACTCCCATACTTGCTCTACGGGGGTATCGTAGTCCGCGGTGATGACATTAGGGGTCATGATGTCCGCGCAGGTTGCCTGGCCCATAAGCTGTTGCTGCGATTGCTTTGCCAACGAGTAAATCTGTTCCAGTTCTTCCACGGAAATATCAATGAAGGTACCCATTTTTTGCAAGGCCGATTCCAGCCCTTGCCTGCGCACATCGCTCTTACTCCCAGGTATTGGTTGCGTTCTTTTCCTCAAAGATGCGGGGTATCTGCGCCGGGGGAGTATATTATTGAGGATAAGCGCCATGGCAAACATCACTGCCACATTCAATGCCAGGGGGGTGAAGAGAAACCCGTAACCCAACTGGTGTACTGCCGGACCTCCCCATACTGCGGTAAGTGCTGTCGCGCCACCGGGCGGATGCAGGCACTGGCAGAAGTACATGACAGAAATGGACAGCCCCACCGCCAAGGCCCCAGCAATGAGCGGGTCATGTAGTTGCTGAGCACAGGTAACGCCAATGAAAGCGGAAATGAAATGGCCTCCAATCAATGGCCAGGGTTGGGAAAGCGGCCCTTGAGGCACGGCGAACAGCAGAACCGCAGTCGCCCCCATGGAAGCGACTACCAAAGGCAACCCCTCTTTGCCGAGAAAATAATTGCTGATCCACAATACCGTGCCCATGGCAGCAAGTGACGCCATCCCGGAAAGCAGCTTTTCGGCAATGGATATATTATCGGACTGGAACGCTTTGACTAACTGCCCCAGCATCTTGATTCAAGAAGCTATTTTCCAGATTCCCGGGCTAGCGCCCGCCAACCGATATCTCTGCGATAGACCATTCCTGGCCAATGGATTTTTTCCACTTGAGCGTAGGCCTTGCGCTGCGCTTCGGCGATTGTTTCCCCCAAGGCAGTCACACACAAAACCCTGCCACCAGCAGTAACAATACAGCCATTTTCCAATGCAGTCCCCGCATGAAATACTTTGATATCAGGGGTCTCTTCCTTGGGCAATCCCTCAATCACATCTCCTTTCCGGTATTGTGAAGGATAACCCTGAGCCGCCAACACCACGCCCAATGCAAACCGGGAATCCCACTGCGCATTGATGGTATTGAGTCTGCCCTCACCGGCACTAAAGCACAAAGCCGCAAAATTGCTTTGCAGCCGCATCATTATCGGTTGGGTTTCTGGGTCCCCCATCCGACAATTAAATTCCAGTACCTTGGGCTGGCCATCGGGGGAAATCATCAGTCCCGCATAAAGAAAGCCGGTATAAGGAATGCCTTGCTCGGCCATGCCTTCAATAGTGGGACGAATGACTTGCGCCATAATCCGGTCGTGAATATCTGGGGTGATAACAGGGGCAGGAGAGTAGGCACCCATACCCCCAGTATTGGGCCCCCTATCGCCTTCTTCCAGAGGCTTGTGATCCTGGGAAGTGGCCAGAGGCAGGATATTCTCCCCATCGGCCATCACCATGAAGCTGGCTTCCTCTCCTTGAAGGAACTCCTCAATCACCACTCTCTGTCCGGCTTCCCCGAAGGCGCCTTCCGTCAGCATGCTTTGCACTGCCGCTACGGCCTGCGCTTTGGAGTGGGCGATAATTACCCCCTTGCCCGCCGCCAAGCCATCCGCCTTGATAACAATGGGATAGGATTGATTTTGCAAATAGTCAATGGCGGCGGCTGGATCCGTGAAGGTTTCGTATGTGGCGGTGGGAATCCCGAAGCGGCGCATGAAATCCTTGCAATAGGCCTTGGATCCTTCCAGCTTTGCGGCCGCCCGGGTGGGGCCGAAACAAGGCAGTTGGCTTTCCTGGAATCTATCCACGATGCCGGCAACCAACGGGGCTTCTGGCCCAACCACGGTCAAAGAGATTCTTTCACTTTTTGCAAAACTGCAAAGGCGTTCAATCTCATGAGCGGCAATGGGAACGTTGGCAACCTTGGGTTCCAACGCGGTACCCGCATTGCCTGGGGCGACAAATACTTGATCCACCTCCTCAGACTGCGCCATTTTCCAGGCCATGGCGTGCTCACGCCCGCCACCACCAACAATCAATACCTTCATGCAAACTTCCTCATAAAATCAATACCGGTTTTCAGTTTTATCCCCTTCACAGACTTCTCGAATATAGTCTTTGATTAATTTACCGCCTTGCCAGATTTTCTCATGCACCTTGTGACAACGGGTGCGGGCATCATAACCCATCGGCCTGGCCTCCACCCTTTGCCAGCCATCGTTGCTTTCATAAGCAACCGGTTGCCTGGAAAAAGCCGCTTCCCGGGCGGCGCGGGCGGCGATTTCCGTGGTAATCGCACCCATGGCAGAGCCAATAGTGCCTCCCAGTACCGCGCCACGCCAGCGGTTATGCTTGTCAATCAGGGCGCCGGCGGCAGCCCCTAAAAGCGCGCCTGCAGAACCCCCCTGATAACTCTGGGTAGTTGTGCAACCTGTCGCAGACAGTAGTAATACAATCGCCAACGATAGTGTCAAGCTTTTGTTCATCATCGCTATTCCTCAGTGATAGATAGGTACAAGTAAATTGCTTTTGCAGACAATTGCGTTCATCGGCATGAAATAAAACGGCTATTTCAAACCTACCGATTACTTTCAGCACACCTAATTTAAGCTTTTTTAGCTTAAAGGACACACTAACATTTTTCGGCCTGAATGTCGGCTTAATGCGACACGCGTTTTCCCAATAATATCAAAGTACTGCGGGAATCCCCGCTTTATGTGTCGTGAAGCCGCGACGCCAATTCTTCAAAAAGGGACTACTCGTTTACGGTATGACGTTGTTTTAACTTGTTCCAAAGGTTTTGGCATCAAACTTGAAGACTATTTCACAGTTTATTTTGTTCATTCGAATTAGACTTGAACTGTCTCTTTTCAAAATACATTCCCACAGGGACAAGTAAACGTATGGAAACTATTATCACTCAACTTTGTGCAAGAGGGATCAAATACTTATGAAATCAAAAATCCATTTTCCCAGGACAGTAACTAAAGCCGGGTACAGCCCCATCTGGCTGCTTTTAGTTTTTGTCTTTCTTACCAGCGCTTCAAGGGCGGAAATCCCAACCAACGACCTATTCATCGAAGCGGAAGCTACGGCAGAGATGTTGGGCACGGTCGACCCTACCATCGTTCTTAGGCAAAGAGGGGTTAGTCTTGTTCAAGATGCCCTGAGCCCCCAGTCAGAACTGGTGTTCATTAATTTATTTGAAAATGTTTTCCTCACCGCCGAACTGGATCATGTAGAAACTTCCAGCGGAGGCACCTGGGCCTGGATTGGTAAGGTGCAAGGTGAAAGCGACAGCGAAGTGACTTTTGTTGTCAATAATGGCAACGTGTCCGGGACCATTACCCTGCCAGATCTCTGTTATCATATTCGCCCACTCCAATCAGGGCTCCATGTGATTCGGGAAATTGACGTTGCTGCGTTGCAAGACACGCTGGATTCAGCATCGCCCACTGGTAGTTCTGAACCCCAACTCGTAGAAAACGCCCAATTTGAGGGTCAGCCGGTTTTTCTGCAAACTTTCCAGCTCAATTCCCAACCTTTCTTGCCCGAAGAACAAGAAGTCTTTACGTTGCTGAATCAAGAGCGGGCCGTACAAGGTTTGCACTTGCTCGCCGCCGATACCGCTTTGATTGCTGCGGCAAGGGCCCACTCCCAGGATATGTCGCAAAACAATTATTTCAGTCATACCAATTTGCAGGGCAAATCCGCCGGACAACGGATGCTTGAAGCAGGCTATTCCTTGAATGCCTGGGGGGAAAATATAGCCGCTGGTTTCACTACGCCAGCTTCGGTCATGAATGCTTGGATGAACAGCCCGGGACACCGCGCCAATATTTTAGGCGCCTCGTTTTGTGACGTGGGTGTCGGTTATGAAAGCCAAGGTGGCTACTGGACACAGGATTTTGGCCGTAAACAAGGGGTATTCTCTTGTCCTGATCCACAAACCCCAACCAATCCTCCTGCGGATCCAGTCGATCCCAATCCGCCATCCGATCCAGTTACCCCGACGCCTGAACCCACACCTGACCCAGGCAATGACCTGTCCAATGGGCAAACAAAAGCATTCTCATTGGCCCAAAACCAAACCTTGGAGTATGTCATTCAAGTCCCGGCGAATGCGTTGAATTTGAAGGTAACAATAAGCGGTTCTGGAGATGCGGATCTTTATGTGAAACGCAGTCCCATTCAATGGCCGAACGATTTTGGTCCTCACAACCTGGCGGAGTTCAAAGCGCCGTTTAATTTTGGCTCTAATGAATCTGTTGTGTTTGCCGCCCCTGCGGAAGGTACCTGGCATGTACTCATTCACGGATACAATGCTTCCCAAGGCAACATTGTGGCAACGTGGGATATTCCCACGGATAGTGGGCAAGGCGGGAACGACACACCACCATCCACTCCTAATCCGCCCACTCCCAATCCACCCAGTTCCAATCAGTTAACCAATGGCGCACAGGTTAATGTGAATTTGAGCCAGAATCAGATAAAGGAATTCAGTCTCAACCTGCCGGCAAACGCGCAAAATCTGGTGGTTACCATTACCGGCTCCGGTGATGCGGATCTGTATGTTAAACGCAGCGCTATTAATTGGCCGCAGGATTTTGGCCCGCACAATAGCCCTGAATTTAAATCCTTGTGGGCAATTGGATCGAATGAAACCCTTATCTTCCAGTCGCCTGCATCAGGAACGTGGCATATCCTGCTTCACGGTTACACTGATGCTAACGTCACGCTAAAGGCCACCTGGCAGTAAGCCAACGCTATTATCACTTATTTCCCCAAGCCCGATTTATTACGGGCTTGGGGAAACTTCCATTGCACGCTGCGCTTTCTGCGGCGCCTTAAAGCGGTAAAAGAGCAGCCCTGAAACCGCTATAACCGGCAATAGCACATGGGTAAATTGCCAGTACCAGTTGGGCACCTGGGTGACAAACCCGCGTAAAACCGGCTTTTCCTGGGTAAATTCATTGGGCAAGAAACAAAGCGTGTAGGTATAGAAACGGCTGTCCAGCGCATAGCATTTCGCTCTTTCCCTAACGTACGCCTTGGAGAAATCCGGCTCGATAGTAAAGTCATCATAAACGGTTCTGAGTACATGCAAGCCTGCTTGTTTGCGCAACTGAGCATCTTCAATGTTTTGTTCAAAAGCGAAGCTGCGGTTGACCCCGGTCTCTTTGATGACGTAAGCATAGTCGTCAAAAAAGTGTTGCTCTTTAGCAAAGGAGGGATTGACACAGATGGCCAATAAAAAACCGGATATAAATAATAGCTTTTGGATTGTCATGGCATAACCTCTAAAAGCCCCTGGCCGGTTTCCTAAAAGCCCGAGGGATGATTATTTTAGTAGTCACTCCCTAGACCACGGAATCAAAAAACTCAACTATGACAAAGATAGTTGAGTTTTGATAAAACCCGCAACTTTTATAGTCCAATCCGATGAATTCCACATTAATGCTTGTTGCAACCAACGCTCAGCTTCCTCGGTTTGATGATGGTCCAATGCTTTAAGGGCGTGTGAAAGGGCTAGGCGGGCTTGAAGTCGGGCTTTTCTGGACAGGCTCAAATCGCAGCCACAGCGGCGGCATAAGGCTGCCTCACCCAGCCGGGCATTGCAGGCAGGACAGCGGGACATCAGCTTTCCAGGTAATAAATGACGTCAGACAAGGTTTCCACGGCTTCCATCAGGGCATCGGCATCCTGCTTTTCCGTGGCCGATTGGATGGCTTGGATCAACTGCTGGATTTCTTCCCGGTCATCCCCGCTGACTTGATCCAGCAAGGCTTGCGCTTTGGTGACCAGCTCGGCGGCTTGGGCAAAGGCTGGATCGGCGGGCATTGCCTGTTGGTCGCCAAACAGAGAGACTACCTTGTTGCGGGCCGATGTGATCTGATCTGAATCCATTCTTTTCATTGCATTCTCGATACGGATGGTTTTTTCAAGACCTGTGGCTTTTTCCGTCGCGGTCACCTTGAGGATACCGTCAAGATTCAGATCGAAACGCATCACGATGGGGTCACCGGCCGGCGCCTTGCGCAAACCCTCGATCTTGAATTCGCCAATCAGGGTGTTTTGCTCGGCGTCCTGGTTTTCTCCCTGATAGACTTTGACGTCGACTCTTTCCTGGTTGTCCATCAAAGTGTAAAACACTTCGCTTTTGGAGACCGGCAGCGGGGTATTCTTGCGAATTACCGGCACGAACAGCGAAGGGGTTGGCACGCCATCGATCTCGCCGAAAGCGCTGGTGCCAAAAGTGTAGGGGGTGATATCCACCAAAACCGAGGCGACCTGTTCGCCGGCAATCATGCCAGCCTGCACCGCCGCTCCCATGGCCACGCATAAATCTGGATCGATGGCCGCCTTGGGGGTTTGGCCCAGCTCTCTTTCCAGTAATTCCTGCACCAGCGGCGTTCGGGTGGCACCGCCCACCAGCAGAATTTCGTCAATATCGGAAACTGTCAAGCCCGCGCTATTGAGGGCGATGTGAAGCGCTTCCAGAGTACGATCCACGTAAGGAGCAATCAAAGCTTCGTATTCTTCCCGGGATAATTCCATTTCAAAATGAAGCGGCACGCCGTCTTTTTCCGTCAGGAATTCTTCCCGAATCCGGGTGTAGGGTTGATCCGACAGGGTGACCTTTGCCGTCACCGCAGCGCGGAGGAGCCGGGCCATGACCTTGCGGTCGGAAGTCACATCCAGTCCATGATCCTCGCGCAACTTCTCGGTAAACAGCGCGACGATCTCCCGGTCGAAATCATCGCCGCCCAAATGATTGTCCCCATGGCTGGCCACCACTTCCACCACGCCGGACTGAATCTGTACCACGGAAACGTCAAAGGTGCCGCCCCCCAGGTCATACACCAGAATCTTGCGGGGCTGGGTCAAATCGGCTTCGTACACCAGCGCCGCCGCGGTCGGTTCATTGATGATGCGCACTACCTCCAGGCCGGCAATTTCCCCAGCCTCGCGGGTTGCCTGGCGCTGGGCGTCGTTGAAATAGGCGGGCACGGTAATCACCGCTTTGCTGGAGGTCTGGCCCAGGTGATTTTCAGCCCGTTGTTTTAACGTACGCAGGATGATGGCGGAGATTTCCTGGGGGGTGAAGGTCTTGTCCCCCAAGTGGACGGTTTCATCGCCGCCCATTTTGCGTTTGATGGATTTGACGGTGCGCTCGGGATACAGGGGATACTGATTCAACGCCGCCTCGCCCACCAATAATTGGCCGGATTCATCCAATCCCACCACCGAAGGCAGTAGTTGATTACCGTTTTCATCGGGGATCACCACCGGCACGCCTTTCTCCAATACCGCCACTTCGGAATTGGTGGTGCCCAGGTCAATACCGATAATTTTGTCTGATTTGCTCATATTCTTACTCTGAATCACAACAAAGCCCGGGCGTTACCCAAGCGGTGAATAAAATACCCGGTTCTTTTGCTAACCCGGCCTACAATTTATTGACTTTCACTTCCGCCAGCCTCAATACCTTGCCATGCCACAAATAACCCCGCCGCAGCTCCGAAACGACAATGCCATCCTCCAGCTTTTTACGATGAACCACCTCCGCCACCCGCATCAAATTCGGGTCAAACGGCCGTCCTTCGGCTGCCACGGGTTGAATACCATGGGAAGTGAGCATTTGATCAAAGCGGTCCAGGGTCAGGCTTTGGCCGGCGTATATTGATTCATAGAGTTGCCGTTTGCGTTTGAAAAGCAGTCGCTTGATAAATCCAGGCCGCAGTTTTTCCAGCGCTTTTAATCCCGCCGCCTGGCGATCCCTAAGATCCACTAACTCCAGCAACACGGGCTTGAGTGTTTCCTCGCCGGCTTTCTTGAGCGCCTTGGCGTACTCCTCCCGTTCCCGCTCGTGACTCTCCAGCACGCTGGTAAAATTCTCCAAAGCGCTTTTGAATTGCCTGGCCTCGGTGCGTACCTCAGTCTTGAGGGCGGCCAGTTCCGCAAAAAGCTGCGCCAAGCCAACCTGGGGCCCGGCCTCCATCCCGCCAGGGTCGTCCTCGAGAAATTGTTCGAAGGCTGCCAGCAGCTCTTCCTTAGTCGTCATGTTGTTGACGTTTCAGACACTCGACCAGCATTGCCCGGAATTGGGAGAGAGAGGGCCGGCGGGGATGCAATTGATGGAGTAACTGCTCATACTCTTCAAGGGAGGGCAGATGAAACAACTCGTAAGCCAATCTGGCCTGTTGATCCTTGATCTGCTCGTAAGCCTGCTGGATGGCCTGGAATTGTTCCGGATCCTGTTCAGGCGGGCATTCTTTCACCCGTTCCAAATAGGCCTGGCGGATGTATTCGTCACCGGCAGCTTGGTCAATTCCGAGTAATTGATAAGGGGATTTCATTACTTTTTCCTGCCTCCCAAAAGCATATCAATCATCTGAGCCATGATTTCCTGGGGCGGGAGGCCGGTTTCCCGGGCGATTTTTTCCACTTCGGCATCAATTTCCGCCATTTGCCCGAGAGGAGAAGGAAAAGGGCTTCGGCTGCGGTCATAATCTTCCAATAAACCGAGAATACGGCCCGACCATTTATTTAATTTTTCCTTGTCCGCATTTTCCAGCGCATTTTCCAGATTTTCCACATCGGCCAGGTTCAGATTTCCGGCCACGCCCCGGCATTTGGCGGCCACATCGAAATAGACCAGGGAAGGCGTGCGTTGTTTCCACAGCGGGCTTTTGCGCACATAGTCGCGCACTAACTGGTAGCGTTCCAGTTCCAGCAGCAAGTCACACACTTTTTCCAGCTCGGCCAGGGTCCAATCCAGTTCACAGGCCTTCTTGAGATAGGCATTGCCAGCCTGGAGCAAGGGCGTGGGATCAATTTCTTCCCGTTTCAGCTGTTTCGCCAGCGCCAGCATTTCCAATACCACCGATTTATTCATCTGCAAGACAGCGGTATCGAGAATCAGGCGCAGTTTTTTCAGTTGCCGCTTGCAGTCCTTGCCAGGCAATTGGCAGCGCAGGGCTTCGGCCGCCACCAGCCATTCACCCAGGGGGACGGGTAACAGATTGCATGCCTCATCAAACCAGCGTTCGCCGGTTTCCATCAGATTGGCAAAGCTTTCCAGATAACCTTGGGCCACCAATACTTCCGCTTGTTCAAGGGGTTCCTTTGCCAGTGCCTTGGCGGCTTCCAGTTCCTTGCGGGCCAAATCATACTTGGCGCCCTTCAACTGCTTGCGGGCATGGTTGAGGTGGGCCCGGATCAAACGCCGCCGGGCTTGCTGGTTGATGGGATCGATCTTCAGCAGTTTTTTGGTCAGTTGCGCCGCCTTTTTAAAAGCCCCTCGGTCAATCGCCGCTTCCGCCGCCGCCTTAAGGATTCCGGGGTCTTCCGGCAAGTGTCTTAAGGCATCGTCCAGACAACGGCCCCGGGCTTTTTCATCCTCCATGTAGTGATAAAATGCCGCCAGCTTCAGCCAGGCATCCCGGTCTTGCGGCGCCAACGACACAAGGTTATTCAAGACAATTTCAAGTTCGGGATCGCCGGGGCCAAACTCGGTTTCAACCAATTGGACAAGATGCCGGCATACCGCCGCGGCCCGCGCCAAATCGCCCTGCCTGTCATAGGTTTTGCCAAGATCAATCCAGGCATTATAGATTTGGTCGGGATAGGCGGAGCGTTCCAAATGCAGCGCTTGAATGCGCAGTTTTTCTGTTTCGGTCAGGGGGCCGAACGCTTTTTCGCAGGCGGTCATTCCCTGGGGATACCAGGCGAGAAAATCCTTGACGGCCTTAACGAGGGTCGGATCCCTGGTTTTTTTGGCTTCGCTGAGCAGCTTGGCAAACAAATGTTTGGGTTTGACCTGTTCGCCCTTTCCCCGGATCGCGGCGAGGAAAGTCCTGGCGGCAACGCTTAATGTCTGCTTTTCAGTTGGTGGTTGAAATAACGCCATTCCCGCCTGGGCGGGACAGGCAAATGGCGAGTCCGGGGGGATCTTGTTCAACAATTCCCGCCCCTTGCCGGGATCGGCGGGATAGCACGTCAAGGCAGACAGCAACCAACGCAAATCCTTGTAGGGGGAACGAAACGGAATTTGCTTGAGCACCGCCGTCATGGCTTTGTCATCCCCTCGGCAATAAGCCGCGAGCGCTTCCTGGGCATGGGGCAAGTGCTGGCACAGTGGCGAGTCTTCCGGCAGGGTTTTCAGCGTCTGTTTGTCCCCCGCCAGGCACGCCAGGGGGATAAGGCTTTCGTCCACGGTTAACTCTTCAATTTCTCCTTCAGTAACTCATTGACCTGCTTAGGATTGGCCTTGCCCTGGGTGCGTTTCATCACTTGACCCACGAAGAATCCGAATAATTTGTCCTTGCCCGCCAGGTATTGTTCCAACTGCTTGGGATTGGCAGCGATGACCTCGTCAATAATCTTTTCGATGGCGCCGGTGTCGGTGATTTGCTTGAGTCCTTTTTCTTCAATCAAGGTATCGGCATCCTTGCCGGTTTCCCATATCAATTCAAACACCTGCTTGGCGATCTTGCCGGAGATGGTGTTGTCAGCGATACGCTTCAGCAGTCCCGCCAGCTTTTCCGCGGAAACTGGAGACTGAGTGATATCCAGTCCTGCTTTATTGAGGGCCCCGGATAGTTCCACCATTACCCAGTTGGCGCAAAGTTTTGGATCGCACTTGGAAACCCGGACCACGGTTTCAAAGTAGTCGGCTAGTTGGCGGGTGGCAATCAATACCTCGGCATCGTAAGGCTTGAGGCCGTATTCTTCAATAAAACGGTGGCGCTTGGCGTCCGGCAATTCTGGCAATTCCTTGCGGACTTCCTCGATAAAGCTCTCCGTCACTACCAACGGCAGCAAATCGGGGTCTGGAAAGTAACGGTAATCGTTGGCTTCTTCCTTGGTACGCATGGGGCGGGTTTCGTCCTTGTCGGCATCGTACAGACGGGTTTCCTGGGTGATGGAACCCCCCGATTCCAGCACTTCAATTTGACGCTCGATCTCGTAGCTGATGGCCCGCTCGACAAACCGGAACGAGTTGACATTCTTGATTTCGGTGCGGGTACCGAATGCTTCCTGGCCTTTGGGCCGGACGGAGACATTGGCGTCGCAACGGAACGAACCTTCCTGCATGTTGCCGTCGCAAATGCCCAGATACACCACCAACATATGGAGCTTTTTCATGTACGCCACCGCTTCCGCCGGGGAACGCAGGTCCGGTTCGGAAACGATTTCCAACAGTGGGGTACCGGCGCGGTTCAAATCAATGCCGCTCATGCCGTGGAAATCCTCGTGCAGGGATTTGCCGGCGTCTTCTTCCAGGTGGGCACGGGTAATGCCAATGCGTTTTTCTTCGCCATCGAGGGTAATGATCAAATGCCCCTTGCCCACCACCGGCAGCTCATACTGGCTGATCTGATATCCTTTGGGCAGATCGGGATAGAAATAATTCTTGCGGGCAAACACCGATTGCGGCGTGATTTCCGCTTCCACCGCCAGGCCGAATTTGACCGCCATTCTCACCGCCGCTTCATTGAGCACCGGCAAGACGCCTGGCATCCCTAAATCAATGGCGCAAGCCTGGGTGTTGGGCGGGGCACCATAAGCGGTGGAAGCTCCGGAGAAAATCTTGGATTTGGTTTTAAGCTGGGCGTGGATTTCCAGCCCGATGACAGGTTCCCATTCCATTTACAACGACACCTTAATAATCTCTTCAAAATGCTGTTATTACCACTGGATGCGGGATTTGAAATATTCCCGGAAGATTCCCCCCGCTTACTTCAATCGCCAGACTGCATCTCGCAATTTGGGTTTATGCTTTAAATCCAGGCATTGGGAGAAAACAGGGTACTCCATGCGTATCTGCACGAATGTTAATCCTGTGGACAAGCCGATTTCTTCTTGCAAGGATACCATAAACAAACCCTCGGTCTCACGTTCAACTTTATTGAAATACCCAGCGTCAACTCACTATCTTGCCGCCATCGGCGCGGCTTACCACGGGACAAGCAAATGTGACGGAGATTGCGCAATTGCCGGTGCCGCCTTATTCCGATAGACTGACAAACATGCCAACGCGGAGCCATAATCCATGCCCATTGTCAAACACAATGTCAAATTGAGTGTCGAGGAATATCTGGAAGGCGAGCAGCATTCCGACATCCGCCACGAATACGAGCGGGGCGAAGTGGTGGCCATGGTGGGGGCAAGCCGGAATCATGGCCGGATTGCCGGTAATGTGTTTGTCACACTTCACCAGCATTTGGCGGAAACGCCCTGCGATGTATTCATGTCGGATATGAAAGTGCACGTGGACGACTGCTTTTTCTATCCCGACGTGGTGGTCGGTTGCGACGCGGAAGACAATCACGACTTCTACCTGGAACGGCCGGTCTTGATTGTCGAGGTATTGTCGGAAACCACCGCCCACCGGGACCGCACTGTCAAGCGGCTGGCCTATCAAAGCATCCCAACGTTACAGGAATACCTGCTATTGGAGCAGGACCGGCCCAGGGCCGAATTGTACCGCCGGGGCCAGCCGGGGTGGGATCTGGCCATTCACGGACCCGGCGAACAAATCCAGCTCGCCTCCATCGATCTGGCCCTGGCGGTGGATGAGCTTTACCGGGGCGTGCGCTTCAAGCCTGAAGGTTAAGCAGTACACGATTGCTCATGCAAACTGTTCTGGCATCCGCCGGTGCCAGTCGGTCACTTGCTGATAGCGGTGCGCTACATTCAGCAGCCTAGCTTCATCGAAATAACCGCCGATCAACTGCAATCCAACCGGCTTGCCATCGACAAACCCCGCCGGTACCGACATCCCGGGCAGCCCCGCCAGATTCACCGCAATGGTGAAAATATCCGACAGATACATGGCGATGGGGTCCCCGGTTTTTTCACCAATGCCGAATGCCGGGGTTGGGGTGGTGGGGCCCAGGAGCACATCGACTTCCTCGAAGGCGCGCTTGAAGTCGTCGGCAATCAGACGGCGGATTTTCTGGGCCTTCAAGTAATAAGCATCATAGTAACCCGCCGACAGGGCATAAGTGCCAATCAATATCCGGCGCTTGACCTCGGCGCCAAACCCTTCACCGCGGGTGCGCATGTAAAGATCTTCCAGGTCCTTGGGATCCTGGCACCGGTAACCGTAACGCACGCCGTCGTAGCGGGCCAGGTTGGAAGAGCATTCAGACGGGGCGATGACATAATAGGCAGGCACCGACAAACCGATATTGGGGAGGGATACCTCCTTGAATGCCACTCCCAATTTTTTGTATTCGGCAATCGCCTGTTCCAAAGCATGAGCAACGCCACTATCCATGTCTCCCTCGAAAAATTCCTTGGGCAGCCCCACTTTCAGCCCGGCCAAATCTTGATTCAGGGTGGCCGTATAATCGGGCACGGGTTCGTCAACGCTGGTGGAGTCCTTTTCGTCGAACCCAGCCATGGCACCCAATAGCAAAGCGCAATCTTCGGCACTGCGGGCCATGGGGCCACCCTGGTCGAGACTGGAGGCGAAGGCGATCATCCCCCAACGGGAAACCCGCCCGTAAGTCGGCTTAAGGCCGCTAATGCCGCAAAAGGCCGCTGGCTGGCGGATGGAACCGCCGGTATCGGTGCCGGTCGCCGCGGGCGTCAATCCCGCCGCCACTGCCGCCGCGGATCCCCCGGAGGACCCGCCCGGCACGCACCCTAAGTTCCAGGGATTCTTGACCGTGCCGTAGTAGCTGGTTTCATTGGAAGATCCCATGGCAAACTCGTCCATGTTGAGCTTACCCAAAAGTACCGTGCCGGCATCCTTGAGCTTGGCCACCACCGTGGCGTCATAGGGGGCGGGGAAGTTGTCGAGCATTTTCGAGCCGCAACTGGTCTTGATCCCGAAAGTACAGAAGATATCCTTCTGGGCCAAGGGAATCCCCGTGAGCGGGCCGCCTTCGCCGCTGGCCAATTGGGCATCGGCAGCCTCGGCGGCAGCCAGGGCTTGCTCTTCGGTCACCGTGACATAGGCATTGAGGGCCTCGTTATGACGGGCGATACGGTCGAGGAAATGACGGGTCAATTCCACGCTGCTAAATTCCCGCTGTTTGAGTCCAGCCGCCAATTCGGACAAGGTTTTGTCGTGCATCATGATTTCCTGGTATTCCTCATTCAATGACTTTGGGGACAAGATACAATCCCGCTTCCACCGCCGGGGCGATGGATTGAAACAATTCCCGCTGATTTTCTTCAGTAACTTCATCCGGCCGCAGCCTTTGGGGCAAATCCAGGGGATGAGCCATCGGCGGCACATTTTCTGTATCCACGGCATTCATCTGAGCAACGAAATCCAATATACTGGACAGGTCTTTGGCATAATTTTCACTGTCTGCCTCATTGATTTGAATCCGGGCCAGATAGGCAATATTTCTGACTTGATCGGCGGTTAATGACATATCATCTCCTTACAGAAAACAAAAATTCCAACCATGGGTTGTTTCTGCCTGTTGCTTTGGCAGACACGGCGTTAAAAAACTTTGCCAATCGCTTTTTGTTTTGGCGTAATGGAATATCATAATCGATAATTTGCCGGTTTCCCCACCCAATTGTTAAAGTAACGCGATTTTCTTTAAGGTTTCATCCATGTTCAAACGTTTGCGCGGGCTTTTTTCCAATGACTTATCCATCGACCTGGGTACCGCCAATACCCTGATTTATATCCCCGGCCAGGGCATAGTACTCAACGAGCCATCCGTGGTTGCCATCCGGGAAGACAAGCTTAAGGGCAACAAAAGCATTGCCGCCGTGGGCAAGGAAGCCAAACAAATGGTAGGACGCACCCCCGCCAATATTACCGCGATTCGCCCCCTCAAGGATGGCGTTATCGCCGACTTTACCGTCACCGAGAAAATGCTCCAGTATTTTATTCATAAGGTGCACGAAAGCCAGCTTCTCAAACCCAGTCCCAGGGTTTTGATTTGCGTGCCTTGCGGTTCCACCCAGGTGGAGCGCCGGGCCATCAAGGAGTCGGCGGTGGGCGCGGGGGCCCGGGAAGTGTATTTGGTGGAAGAACCCATGGCCGCCGCAGTGGGCGCTGGCATGCCCGTGGACGAGGCCAGCGGCTCCATGGTGATTGATATCGGCGGCGGCACCTCGGAAGTGGCGGTGATGTCCCTCAACGGCATTGTCTATTCGGAATCGGTTCGTGTCGGCGGTGACCGCTTTGATGAAGCCATCATCAATTATGTCCGGCGTAATTACGGGACCTTGATTGGCGAAGCCACCGCCGAAAAGATCAAGCACGAGATCGGCAGCGCCTATCCGGGCTCTGAAGTCCGGGAAATCGAAGTCTTGGGCCGCAACCTGGCGGAAGGGATTCCCCGCAGTTTTACCCTCAACAGCAATGAAATCCTAGAAGCCTTGCAGGAGCCACTCTCCGGCATTGTTGGCGCGGTCCGGGTGGCCTTGGAACAAACGCCCCCAGATTTGGGCGCGGATGTGGCCGAGCGAGGCATCGTTCTTACCGGCGGCGGAGCGCTGCTCAAGGACCTGGATATGTTGATTACCGAAGAAACCGGTTTGCCTGTGATGGTGGCGGAAGACCCCTTGACTTGCGTGGCCCGCGGCGGCGGGAAGATTCTGGAGATGATTGACGAAAAAGGCCCGGCGGCGTTTTCTCTGGAATGAATAACCACCCTGAGGAGATTTTGCCATCAAGCTGATCTTCGCTCGCGGACCATCGCTTAACGTCCGCCTGGCTTTATGTTTGCTCGTTTCCGCTGGCCTGATGGCGGCCGATCATTATGAGCGAATCAACCCGGTGCGCTCGGCGCTGTCGATATTGGTTTATCCGGTGCAACTTGTGGTGAGTCTGCCCGTGAATATCAGTGAAGGCCTGGGGGACAATCTAGGCACCCGCGCCCGATTGCTCGAAGAAAATAAGCGCTTGCGCCAGGAAAACGCCCAACTGAAACAACGCACGCTGAAATACGAAGCGCTGGAAAAAGAAAATATGCGCCTTAGGGCATTTCTCGACAATTCCTTCAAGCTGGGGGAAAACATGCTGGTGGCGGAATTGCTTTCGGTCACCCTGGTGCCCTATGAGCATCTGGTTTTGGTCAACAAGGGCAGCCGTTTTGGCGTCCACGTGGGCCAACCGGTTTTGAGCGCCGACGGTGTTGTTGGACAAGTGGTGCGGGTATCGCCCTTGACCTCGGAAATCCTCCTCATCACCGATCCCAGCCACGCCATTCCGGTGCAAGTCAATCGCAATGGGCTGCGGGCCATTGCCGTGGGGAATGGGGAAATCGATCAACTGGAAATTCCCAACTTGCCCAACAATGTGGATATCCGGCCCGGTGATTTATTGGTTACCTCTGGCTTGGGCCAGGTTTTCCCGCCGGGCTATCCGGTGGCGGAAGTCGTTGAAGTCACTCCCCAACCGGCCCGGGGCTTTGCCAAAATCCTGGCCCGGCCCAAAGTGCCGCTGGACCGCATCCGGGAAGTCCTGATTACCTGGACTGATGCCACCTCAAAACAATTTTTGTCTCATCCGGAGGACCAAGCTGAACCTGCCCCCTCGATGCCCACTGAAAATGCGCCCTGATTCTTCTTTACTATGGATAGTGTTGACCATCGCAATTGCCATGGCATTGCGGATTCTTCCCTTGCCACCCCTCTTGGCCTCGATGAATCCAGACTGGGTGTTACTGGCGGTTTTATACTGGTCCTTGGTTTTGCCGGATCGTTTCGGGGTGGGAAGCGCCTGGTTGGTTGGGTTATTGACAGATATTTTGACCGGGCGGATCTTGGGGCAACACGCCTTTGTCTATGCCATCGTTGCCTATATCTGCGTGCGTTTTTATCTCAGGCTGCGGGTATTTCCCATGACTCAGCAAATGGCATTTGTTTTCCTATGCCTGCTATTGTCGCGCTTTTTGCTGTTTTGGTTTGAAGCGCTGCATAGCCACCCCCATCTCAATTGGCAGTATTGGCTGCCTGCATTGACCGGCGTCTTGGGCTGGCCCATCATTTTGGCCATCGGTAGCCGGCCAAGGCAAAATTCCTGGTCATACAAATAATCCATGACCCATTTTCGGCTAAAAAACCCCGGCCTTGAAAAACGTTTGTTTCAAAACCGCATCACTGCCGCGGCGGTGGTGATTGTGCTGATGACTTTAGGGCTAATTGGCCGCCTTATTTATTTGCAAATCATCGGTCACGAACATTACGCGATGAAGGCCCGGGATAATCGGGTCAAGATTGCCCCATTGCCGCCTACCCGGGGATTGATATTTGACCGCTCAGGCGTCGTCCTCGCGGAAAATATCTCCGTCTATAGCCTGGAAATCGTGCCTGAGCAGGTTAAAAATCTGGAAAAGACGATTTTGCGCTTAAAGGCGATTCTTCCCATTAGCGACGAAGAAATCCAGCGCTTTAAGGTTCAAATCAAGCGCCACAAACCTTTTGAAAGCATTCCCCTCAAACTGCGCCTGACGGACGAGGAAGTGTCCCGTTTTGCTGTGAAACGGCCCTTTTTTCGCGGCGTGGATATCCGCGCCCGGCTTATTCGTCATTATCCTTTCCGGGAGCTGGTTTCTCACGTGGTGGGGTATGTCGCCAGCATCAGCGAAGCGGAATTGAAAAAACTCGATCCGGCCGAATACCGCGGCACGTCCCATATCGGCAAAACCGGCATAGAGAAATTCTACGAAAAATGGCTTCATGGGGAGACTGGCTATGCGGAAATAGAAACCAACGCCCGGGGCCGCGAATTGACCGTGCTCAAGGAGGTGCCTTCCCGCCCCGGAAAAGACCTTCACTTATCCCTGGATATCCGGCTTCAGGCAATCGCCTACGAAGCTCTGGGAGAACACAATGGCGCGGTGGTAGCGTTGGAACCTGCCAGCGGCAAGATTCTGGCAATGGTCAGCAAGCCTGGCTATGATCCCAATGACTTTGTTTTGGGAATCAGCCAAAAAAAATACCGAAGCCTGCAGCGATCTCCCGAGCGCCCGCTATTTGACCGCAGCATCCGGGGCACCTATCCGCCAGGCTCTACTATCAAACCTTTCATGGGCCTGGCGGGATTGAATTACGGTGTTATTGACGCACATCGCAAACTCCATTGCCCTGGCTATTACCAACTTCCCAATAACCGGCACCGCTACCGGGACTGGAAGAAATGGGGGCACGGCCCGGTGGATTTGCATAACGCCATCGCCCAGTCCTGCGATGTCTATTTTTATGAGTTGGCCCATCAACTGGAAATCGACAGGATTCACGATTTTCTGGCCCGCTTTGGCTTTGGCGCCAAAACCAAGGTGGACTTGGTGGGGGAAAAACCGGGTCTGCTTCCTTCCCGGGCGTGGAAAAAGAAGCGTTTTCACCAGGTATGGTTTCCAGGAGAAACGGTGATTGCCGGTATCGGCCAAGGTTTTTTACAGGTCACCCCGATACAACTGGCGAAAGCGGCCGCCATCATGGGGAATCAGGGAATGGTAATTACGCCCCGTGTTGCTGTTTTAGAAAAACCTAAGGACAATCAACTACCCCCGGTGCTGGATATTCCCAAATCCTATTGGCGCACCATCATCGATGCCATGGTTGCTGTGGTCCATGGCCCCAGGGGCACTGCCCGCAGACTTGGCAAGGGCATCAATTATCACATTGCCGGCAAAACGGGCACCGCCCAGGTCTTCACGGTGAAACAAGATGAGGAATACCGGGAAAAAGAGGTGAAGAAAAAACTGCGGGACCATGCGCTATTTATTGCCTTTGCCCCGGCAGAAGCCCCACGGATCGCCGTTGCCGTGGTGGCGGAAAATGCCGGGCACGGTGGATCCGCGGCGGCGCCCATTGCCCGCCAAATGATGGATGCTTATTTCAGTTTTCAACCATGAGCAGCGCACTGCCCACCCCCTCCCAGCCATCTACCCTGTGGAATAAACTCCACTTGGACATCCCTTTGCTTGCCGGACTATTGGCGTTATCCGGTGTTGGCCTGGCCGTACTATATAGCGCCGGCGGGGGGGATATCAACCTGGTATGGAAACAATGTGTGCGGTTGGGTATCGCTTTCACTGCCTTGTTCATTCTGGCCCAGGTCCCCCCCAGGGCCTTCTACCGCTGGAGTCCAATCATGTATGGTGCTGGCATCGTTTTGCTGGTCGCCGTTTTGATTCTGGGCGATATCGGCAAGGGTGCTCAGCGGTGGCTGGATTTGGGTATTGTTCGGTTTCAACCTTCCGAGTTCGTGAAAATATTTACGCCTTTGATGGTGGCCCGATTCCTGGCCGAGCGGCCGCTTCCACCCCAAGCCAAGGAGATAGCGCTGGCCGGCCTTTTGATTCTGGTGCCAGCACTGTTGATAGCCAAACAACCTGATCTCGGTACCGCCTTGCTGGTTGCCAGCGCCGGTTTTGCCGTGCTTTTCCTGGCGGGACTTTCCTGGCGGCTGTTGCTGGCACTGACTGCCGGAGGCGTTGCTTTACTGCCAGTGGTTTGGCACTTCATGCACGATTATCAGCGTGACCGGGTGCTGATGTTTTTGAACCCGGAAAAAGATCCCCTAGGAAGGGGCTATCATACCATTCAAGCCAAAATCGCCATCGGCTCTGGCGGCATCTCGGGAAAGGGTTGGTTGGCGGGCACCCAGTCCCACCTGGAATTTTTGCCAGAGCCTTCCACGGATTTTATTTTCGCGGTGCTTGCCGAAGAATTCGGTCTGATGGGGTGTCTGGGATTATTAATACTATACTTGGCCGTGATTGCCCGGGGTTTTATGATGGCGCTTCAAGCCCAGGACACCTTCAGCCGGTTGCTGGGGGGCAGTTTGGCTTTCACCTTTTTCGTTTATGTGTTCGTGAACGTAGGCATGGTGGCGGGGATACTCCCGGTAGTCGGGGTGCCCTTGCCACTGATTAGTTATGGCGGCACTTCCATGGTCACACTCCTGGCGGGCTTTGGTATTATGATGTCGCTACACACCCATCGTAAACTGGTGTCCTCTTGATGAAATATCCCGATAAAGATATGGCAGCTTTACATCTCTATCCCGTAAATAAGGCGCTCCGGTGTTTCTTCCGTGGGACGCCGTTAACCCATCCCTGGGGGCTTGATGGCGGCCGTCCAGGCCGCCAACACCCACGGAAGAAACACCGGAGCGCCTGGGTAAATAAATTCAGAATGGGTGAAATCAAAAAAGCTGCCTTGTTACTCCCGTTGATTTTGTTTCCAACCTGGGCTCCGGCGTTGTCGCTGGAAGAATACCCACTGGCCGAAACCTTTCTTGCCGATATCAGCGGCAAGCACGGCTTTCCCAGGGAGCAGTTAAAACAAATTCTCCTTGATGCTAAGATCAAGGAAAGCATTCTCAAAGCTATCAGCCGTCCGGCGGAGGCGAAACCCTGGCACGAATACCGCAATATCTTTTTAACGGAAAAGCGAATCCGTCACGGCGTCGATTTTTGGCGCCAACACCAAGCCCTTCTCGACAAGGCCGAACAATCTTATGGCGTGCCACCTCATATCATCACCGCCATTCTTGGCGTGGAAACCTTTTACGGCACCCGCACCGGCTCCTTCCGCGTGCTCGATGCCTTGTCCACCCTGGCCTTCGCCTACCCCCGGCGGGCGGTGTTCTTCGGCAAGGAGCTGGAACACTTTCTGCTACTGAGCCGAGAAGAGAATCTCGACCCCCGGCAACCCCAAGGCTCCTATGCCGGGGCGATGGGCTGGCCTCAATTCATGCCCAGCAGTTACCGTCAATATGCAGCGGATTTCGATGGGGATGGCAAACGGGATATCTGGTCCAATCCGGGCGATGTGATTGCCAGCGTTGCCAATTACTTCGTCTCCCATGGTTGGCGCCCCAACCAACCGGTGGCGGTGAAGCTATCAAAACCCGCGCCTGACATGGCCAGCAACACGCTCAAGGCCCCATTTACTTTGGCTTATTTAAAAGCGAAGGGGATATCCATACAGAAATCTTACCCGCCAAAACTCAAAGCCAATGTGCTTAAACTGGCGGGGGAAAATGGTGACGAGTATTGGTTGGGATTCACTAACTTTTATGTTATTACCCGCTATAATCACAGCCCTCTATACGCCATGGCCGTTCACCAACTCAGTCAGGCCATTCGCGAGCGTTTTTTGCGGGAAGCTGGCAATGCATATTAGGCTGTCCTGGATAGGGTTTTTGGTTTTGATAACCGGCTGCAGTCATCAATCGGGTGATGGTCCGCCGCTCAAACCAATCGATATCTCCAGTATCAACGAACCCATCCCTTATTACCTACCCCCCAGCCGCTCTGGTAATCCGGACAGTTATAAAGTATTGGGCCGGCGTTATCGGGTAATGAAAGATAGCCAAGGCTATACAGCCCGGGGTTTGGCATCCTGGTATGGCCGGAAATTTCATGGCAAGCCCACAGCCTCCGGCGAACCTTATGATATGTTTGCTTTAACGGCAGCGCATAAAACCTTGCCCATTCCCTGCTTTGCCCAGGTAACCAACCTGCATAATGGACGCAGCGTCGTAGTCAAAATCAATGACCGGGGCCCCTTTCATCAAGACCGCTTGATTGACTTGTCCTATGCCGCCGCGGTGAAGCTGGGCATCGATAAGACCGGCACAGCGCCGGTGGAAATCAGGGTAATTGATACCGTGGAATCCTTGGCCCAACCCATGTTTTTACAGTTAGGCGCTTTCTCCTCCAAAAGTAATGCGGAAAAGCTGAAACAACGCCTCCGTTCCTATGAACTCCCGCCGCTGAAAATTCTCCAGAGCCATAATCAAGGAAAAACCCTGTACTTATTAAGAGTCGGTCCCCTTAATTCCAAGGCCCAAATCGACAGTGCCACCCAACTGTTAAAGCAGCTGAATATACAGCCCATAATCGTGTCCAAAAATTAATTGATTTTTGAATTTACCGCAGAGACGCGGAGGTCGCAGAGTTTAATTAGATTCTTATGCAGCCTCCAACAGATACGCTCAGGTTTACGCAATCCTCGGCTGTCATTTCGACCGGAGGGAGAAATCTTCACACCCGGCCTCGATTTGGATCAACTACAAGATTTCTCGCTACGCTCGAAATGACAGTGCGTAACATCAGTTAGATTTTTAAAATACGTAACCCGACATTCATTCCGGTTTTCGATCTTGGGTTACGCTATTTGGAAATGACCTGCACAAATTAAAAAACTCTGCGACCTCCGCGTCTCTGCGGTGAAAACTCCTACAATTCAGCAAACGGAAATGGCATCTCATCCGTATTGAATGTCAAAAAGAGCATAATTTGGTAATGATAAGACGCCAGGTTAGCCCCTAGCTGACGAACATTGGGATTGTCGGTTCCGGTAAGCAACTTGGTCACCACTTGAAAAGCGATGATCGCCCAGAGCACCGCTCTCACGAAACCGACAATAAAAATGAACACCGCCATATAGAAAATCCGCTGCCAGGTGCTGATTTCCTTCAGGTTCTTTTGAATATCAGGATGAAGATTAGGTGTAGGCATCAGTTTATACGCTAAGTAAATCTCGCAAATCAATCAAAGCCGCGTTAGCGTGGGCGATGTATGTGGCCAGGGTCAAAGAATAATTGGCAAAAACCCCAAATCCACTGCCATTTAAAACCACCGGGCTCAATATCTTCGCTTGGGTTGACTCCAACTCGCGGATAATTTGATGGATGGGGGTTTCAGCTGCCTTCAACTTCAAGATATCGTGAAAATCCTGCTCGATGGCCCGCATAATATGAAGCAACGCCCAGCAATAGCCCCTGGCTTCGTAGAAATTATCATCCACTTCCAGCCAGGGCGTCCTCTCCATGGGCGTAAACGCGGTAGAGGGTTTACCTCTGATAATTAGAGCCGCCTCTTCGTGTACTGAGCTGCTGGCGCTCAATCGCTGGGTATAACTCCCCAACCGCTTGGCAAGAATTTCGATGTATTGGGTCAGGTTATCCGCGCGGGGATAAAACGGCGCGCGGTGTTCCCGCAGACGGGAAATATAACGGCGAAAAGCAGAAATCCCTTTTTGGTACTGGCTTTCGGTCGTCGGTAAAATCCAGGAATCGGTTTCAAAGTAATAGTATGGTTCACCGATTCCCAAATCCTTGTCTTCCTGCGATTGGGATTGGGCCCGGGAAAGGTGGTTGCGCAATGCTGTCGCCAGATCCCGGGAAGCCACGACCACCCCAAATTCCCAATTGGGCATGTTATCTAGAAAAATACTGGGCGGGATCACATCATTGGTTAAATAGCCGCCAGGCTTGCGCAGCAGATAATCCATATTATGGATAAGCGCGGCTGCAGTGCGGGCGCCCACGGGCAGTTTTTTGGGATCGGTCAGCCCGGTTTCCTTGAGCGCCACTTGAGTGACATCATAAGTGGGGGGCACGAAACACGGAAATGTCCAGTAGTATCCCAAGGCAAACAAAGCCAAGGCCACCACAGCGGCAAAACTGATTAACTTCCACAGTAATCGCTTTTCTTTCAAAGCTTCTTCTTCAAGCTCTTCAAGATCCTCGAACTCCTTGAGCTCTTCTTCGTTTAATGTGGTTTCAGGGTCTGTAGGATTAGGTGAGACCATTGCATGATCCTCAACGTTATCAATTTAAAGTTTGGTAAGCTCTGAATAATTCATCCCGGAGCGGAAATCAAATTCGGAATTTTATGCAAAATTTCCAACCTAAATTTTGCAAGTGATTCGAGCACCGAGGGTGCCAAGCAAGGCTTTAGGCAAGGCGGCAAACCAATTTTCGCGCAGGAGTAGCCGCGCTACTTCGAGCATAAAATTGGTGCAGCCAACGCAGCATAAAGGCTTGATTTGGCAGCCGAATGCCGAAACACTTGCAGAATTTAGGTCCAATAGGTTAGCAAATTTCCATGGGCTCATTTACGTTTTTTTGCCCGCGGATGGGCCCGATCATACACTTGCGCCAAGTGTTGGAAATCCAAATGGGTGTAGATTTGAGTCGTGGCGATATCGGCATGTCCCAACAGCTCTTGTACCGCTCTCAAATCTCCGCTGGCCTCCAGCAAATGACTGGCAAACGAATGCCTGAGCAGATGAGGGTGCAATCTTTGCTCAAATCCCAAGCTTTTACCCCATTTCTCCAGCCTGAGCTGAACATTCCTCCCGCTGAGGCGGGTGCCGCTGCGGTTGACAAAAAGCGCCTTTTCCATAGGAGCGGCTATTTGGCCACGTATCCGCAGCCATTTTTCCAATGCGGCCAGAGCACATCTTCCAATCGGCAACAGCCTCGACTTGCGTCCTTTACCCGAACGCACCAAAGCCGCGCCTTCCTGCAAATCGATATCTTCCACGTTCAATTCTACCAATTCGCTCAAGCGGATGCCGCTGGAATAAAAGACCTCCCACATCGCTTGATCACGAATATCCAGCTCCGATGCTACCTTCGCCTCCAACAATGCCGTCACACCATCGATATTCAAGGTTTTGGGCAGCGCCGCAGGGGCTTTGGGAGATCGCACGTGGCGGGCTGGATTATCGTTGATCATGCGCTGCTTGACTAAAAAATCAAAAAAGCTGCGCAAAGCCGACAGCTCTCTTTGCAAACTGCGGGGGCTGATGCCTTGCCGGCTTCTCTCACTAACATATTGACGCACCATAGACTCATTGAGTTCCATCCATGTCTCAAGACCCAGTTTCTGGAAAAAAACCAAGGCCTTTTTCAAATCCCGCTCATAAGCCTTGACGGTATGGGGAGACGCTCGCCGTTGGCTGCGTAACACTTCAAGAAATTGATCCAGCAAGGATTCCAACTGGGTTTTCACTCGGAAACCTGGGACAGGTGGATCAAGCCATTTAGGCGCATGCCTATCACTTCTCCCAGTCGCGCCAAAATCACCTTGCCTAAGTTTGGGGTAAAACGCTCCAAATCTCGGCTGCCAATGGCCAAAATACCAGTCAACGCGGGTTGGCGCAGAGGAATCAAGGCACACGAACGGATTTCATCTTCAGAAGGAAACAAAAATTCCACCTGGCTCGGTGTAGGCGGGCCAATATAGGGGGAGCCTTCTTCCAAAACCGTCTGAAACAATTCAACATGGTAGGGCGCGGCAAATATGCCCGACAGAGGCAGATCAGGACCGCCGGCGAATATCTTCAGCGTCACCCACTCCGCCAAAAAATGCGTCCGCAGCGTGTCTTCCACCGCGGCAACCACATCGGTCAGGCTATCGGCCTGCAGCAATGACAAAATCAGGATATGTAATTTACTGAGTAATGCATCGTTTTCCCTGGCAACCTGAATCAGATTATTGAGCTGATGACGCAGATTGAGATTCTTCTGGCGCAGCTGCGCCACTTGGCGTTCGATCAAGGAGACTGCCGGGCCGCACTCGTGGGAAAGGGTCAAATTTTCCAATAAACTGGGATGATGCGTAAAAAACTCGGGATGAGCGGCAAGATAAGCCGCCACCTGCTCCTCTGACAAATCAGGGGACTGACCTTGATGTTTGGTTTTCCGGCTCATAACATTATCTCCCCTTCAAATACAAATTCCGCCGGCCCTGTCATCATAACGCTTGAGCCGCGTCCTGACCATTCAATTTCCAATTCTCCGCCAGGCAAGGCCACTTTGACCGGTGACTGGAGCCTACCCTGCTCAATTCCAACCACCGAGGCAGCACAAGCACCACTGCCACAAGCAAGGGTTTCACCCGCGCCGCGTTCGAAAACCCTAAGGCGAATGGCATGAAAATCGAGCACCTCCATAAAGCCCACATTGATCCGCTCGGGAAACAGATGATGATTTTCTATTTTAGCGCCAATTTCCTGGACCGGCGCCTTGTCTATATCAGGAACGGTGATAACCGCATGGGGGTTTCCCAAAGAGGCTGCGCCAAAAAACCACTGTCGCCCTTCAATCTCCAGAGAATATTCTGTGGCTTCTTCGCTGACAGCCAAAGGAATTTCCGCTGGCGCAAAACGAGGAACCCCCATATCCACCTTGACCTGGTTCCCCCCGATAATTTCCAGTGTCATTTGCCCGGCGGCGGTGGCCACCTGGATCACATCCCGGGCAATCAATCCCTTGGCGCGGACGAAACGGGCAAAGCAACGGGCGCCATTGCCACATTGCGCGACTTCCGAACCATCGGCGTTGAATATCCGGTAGCTGAAATCCACCTTGGCGCTGGGCGGCGGCTCTACTAGCAGCACCTGATCACATCCCACGCCGAAATGCCGGTCCGCCAACCGGCGGATTTTTTCTGGCGTAAGAGAAACCGGCTGATTGACCCCGTCAATCATCACAAAATCATTCCCCAGCCCATGCATTTTGGAAAATTTCACAATATTATCTCACTGAAATAGGGTCTGATTTTTTCTAAGAGCCAATAAATATAGTGGGTATTGAGGCGGGTTGGCTGAAGCGTGTTCGCACCCTGGATGGGTGCGATCAAGCCTACAGGGAAGTATTCACGGCGTCTCTGAAGACAACCCGCCTCAATACCACCTGCATATCTCATGGCAACAACCGCTCTCCCCGCCACAGATCTTCCACCGATTCGCGCTCCCGCACCACATGGGCTTGATCGCCCGAGACCATGATTTCCGCCGGTCGCGGCCGGGAATTGTAATTGGAACTCATGACAAAGCCGTATGCCCCCGCCGAACGGACCGCCAGCAAATCCCCCTCCCGCACCGCCAAAGCACGCTCGCGGCCCAGAAAATCGCCGGTTTCACAAACCGGACCTACGACATCGACAGTCTGTTCCGGGACATCTGGGCGTTTTTGCACGGGAATGATGTCTTGCCAGGCATCATACAAAGCAGGCCGCAGCAAATCATTCATCGCCGCATCCACAATGGCAAAATGTTTGGCCGGGGTTTGCTTGAGATATTCCACCCGAGTGACCAAAATCCCGGCATTGCCGGCAATGGCCCGTCCTGGCTCCAGGAAAATCTTGTAGGTTTCTCCTTCAAGGCGCTTCAGAATCGCGCTGACATACTCCGTGGGCTCTGGCGGTGCCTCGTCCCGATAGCGGATACCCAAACCGCCACCCAAATCGAGATGGGATAAAACAATCCCTTCCGCCTTCAATTGGTCGGCAAGATCCAGCACCCGTTCCAAAGCATCCAGAAAAGGCGCCACACTGGTTAATTGTGAACCGATGTGACAATCCAGGCCCACGATTTCGATATGGGGCATGGCCGCGGCGCGGCGGTATTCGTCCAACGCCGCCTCCGGTTCAATGCCAAATTTGTTTTCTTTCAGGCCTGTGGCGATATAAGGGTGGGTTTGCGCGTCCACATCCGGATTGACCCGCAACGATACCGGCGCCTTGACCCCCAACGCCCCGGCAATCCGGTTGAGCCGGTCCAGCTCTCCCTGGACTTCCACATTGAAACAGCCAATGCCTGCTGCCAGACCCTGGCGCAATTCCGCCTCGGTTTTACCGACGCCGGAGAAAACTACTTTGGCCGGATCGCCGCCAGCCTTCAGCACCCGCGCCAGCTCCCCGCCGGACACGATATCAAATCCCGATCCCAAGCGGGCCAGCAAATTCAGTACCGCCAGATTGGAATTGGCCTTGACCGCATAACAAATTTGATGAGGATGCTCCCCAAAAGCCTGATCGAAAGCCCGCCAATGGCGCTCCAGGGTAGCGCGGGAATAGATATAAACCGGCGTCCCGTGTTGAGTGGCGATCTCCGCCACCGGCACCTCTTCGGCGTAAAGCTGGTCTTGCTGATATTGAAAATAATCCACTTAACGTTTTTCCTGTTTTTTCTCTTGCTCGGGGGAAGGCAGATACAGCGGGCCTTTTTGACCACAACTGGCCATCATCAATCCAATAACTAAACCCGCTAGAAAATAAAATAAAATTCGTTTTCTAAACATTTCACTCATTCAAAAGTGTAAAAAGCCTTGATGGTGCCGGGGGAATGGACTGAAGGACGTATGTGGCCAGGATGGCCATATTCGAGCCCCCATGGATGGGTTCACGGCGTCCCTGAAGGCCATTCCCCCGGCGCCTCCACAATATTGCGTATCACTCACCATAAATCTGATGAGGCAACCAGGTCGCCAGGATTGGCCACAAGGCCAGAATCGCCAGCATTACAATCTGAATGGCAATAAACGGCATGACACCGAGGTAAATCTGGCCGGTGCTGACTGTCTTGGGTGCCACGCCCCGCAGATAAAACAGAGCAAAGCCAAAAGGCGGGGTCAAAAAAGACGTTTGCAAATTCATGGCAATCATCACGCCCAGCCATATCGGATCCAATCCCATGGCCAGCAACACCGGCCCCACTATCGGCACCACCACAAAGGTGATCTCGATAAAATCCAGCACAAACCCCAGGGCGAACATCACTGCCATGACGATGACCATCGCCCCAAACGCGCCACCTGGCAGATCCGACAGCCATTCCACTACCATCTCGTCCCCGGAAAAGCCCCGGAAAACCAGCGAAAAAACCGAAGCGCCAATCAAAATCAAAAACACCATGCTGGTTACCCGGGTGGTGCTGCGCATCACTTCCCGCAACCGGGGCAAATCAAACTGTCTTTTGAATATTGCCAGTATCATCGCGCCTACCGCACCTACCGCCGCTGCTTCCGTCGGTGTCGCCAGCCCACCCAAAATGGAACCCAGCACGGCGACAATGAGCACCAATGGCGGCAGCAAGCCTTTCAACACCCGTCCCAGCAGTTGGCCGTCGGGATGATCGCTATCTTCTGCGGCGGGCATCCAGTCAGGCTTGAGCCAAGCTACCACTAAAATAAACAAGAGATACAACAATACCAGGCCCAAGCCTGGAAGCAGCGCTCCGGCAAACAAATCCCCCACCGCCACGGTTTTGGGGGCGAATATCCCCATATCCAGCTGGGCCTGCTGATAGGCGGAAGAAATCACATCCCCCAACAGCACCAATACAATGGAAGGCGGAATGATTTGTCCTAAGGTACCGGAAGCACAGATGGTCCCGCACGCCAAGGCAGGGCTATAACGGCGCTTGAGCATGGTGGGCAGGGACAGCAGCCCCATGGTCACCACCGTGGCGCCCACAATGCCGGTACTGGCCGCCATCAGCATCCCTACCAAAGTCACCGCCACCCCCAAGCCGCCGCGCAAGGCGCCAAACAACTCGGCCATGGTATCGAGCAAGTCTTCGGCAATTCGCGAGCGCTCCAGCATCACCCCCATGAATACAAACAGGGGCACGGCAATCAAGGTCTCGTTGGTCATGATCCCATACAGCCGGTTGGGCAATGCCTCCAGGAAGGCGGGATCAAACAAATCCAGCCGCCATCCCAGCCAGGCGAATCCCAACGCCGTCCCACCCAGGGCGAAGGCCACCGGGTAGCCTGTCAACAGCACCAAGAATACAGCGCCGAACATGGCCATGGCCAGGGTATATTCATCCCACTGGTTCATTCAGTCCGCGCCTCTCTGTATCCTGCCATTACCAACAGCGCCCGCAAGCTCTGGGAGAACCCTTGTAGCATCATGGTGACGGCAAAAATGAGAATCAAGCTTTTGAGCAAATAGACGGCCTCGAGGCCGCCTGCTTCCCGCGAGGTTTCATGCACCGCCCAGGAATCGTTCACATAATCCCAGGCGCTCCAGGCAATAAATCCACACACCGGCATCAGCAGCAACCAGGCTCCAAGGAAGTCAATCAGCGACCGCGGCTTGGGGCCAAAGCGCTGATACAGAATATCCACCCGTACGTGGGCGTCGTGCTTCAAGGTATAGGCAGCGCCCAGCAAAAACACCACAGAATGCATGTACACCACCGATTCTTGCATGGCGATCCAACCCAGATCGAAGCCATAACGCAGCACCACCACCAAGAATGTCACTACCACCATACCTAGGGTCAACCACGATACAAGCCGACCCAACCATTCGCTGAAAGCATCGACGAGGGTGGCAAACAAGGCGATAATTGACAAAAGAAGTCTCATCCCAATGAAAAGTGACCGAAAACTTATCATTATAAACTGGAATCCGCGCTCAATCAGAGAAATCCATGACCAAACCTTTACATCCCTCCTTAAACCCCCGGCAACTTCGTCCGCACGATATCGAAGCATACTTCTCTTTTGAATCCACTGCGGAACTGGAGCCCTTGGCCGGGGTGCTTGGCCAGCAGCGGGCGCAACAGGCGCTGGAATTTGGCATTGCCATGCAAAATCGGGGTTATCATGTTTATGTGATGGGCGAGCCGGGCAGCGGCCGCCTGCCATTGGTGGAAACCACGCTTCATGCCATTGCCAAGGACAAACCCACACCGATGGACTGGGTTTATGTCAATCATTTCGAGCGCCCCCGCGAACCGATTGCCATAGCCCTGCCTGCCGGCCAATGCGTTTCCCTGGCGAACGATATCGATACCCTCATCGACAAATTGCTCGCCACCTTTCCCGTCGCTTTTGACGGTCCATCCTACCAGCGCCGTAAAAACCGTATCGAACGGGAATTCAACCAACGTTACAACCATGCCCTGGACCTGGTGGAACGCAAAGCCCTGGAAATGAACGTGGCGATGTTCCGCGATGGCGATCAAATTACCTTCGCCCCCATGAAAGACGGGGCTCCTGTGGATGATGCCCAATTCACACAACTGACGGACAGCGAAAGAAAAGCCTTTAATCAGGCTGTTGATAAACTGGAAAATTATCTCGCCGACCTCCTCGCCGAACTTCCCCAGTGGAAGCGGGAAGCCGCGGAAAAGCAGCGGGAGTTGGACCGGCAAACCATCCGCCAGGCAATCCACCCTTTACTGGAACCCTTGGAACGCAAATACCAATCCATCCAAGGTTTGGAAGACTATTTTTCCGCTCTGCGCAAGGACCTTGAAACCTCCGTCCTGGAAAGACTCTGCGTGGAAGGGGTGGATGAAACCACCAAAAAGAAATGGCTGCAGGATTTGTATGCGCCTAATTTGCTGGTCAGCCATACTGCCGATGACGGCGCGCCTGTGGTGTACGAACCCCATCCCAGTTACGCCAACTTGTTTGGCCATATGGAATACACGGCTGAACAAGGCATCATGGAAATCAATTACCGGATGATCTACGCCGGCGCCCTCCATCGCGCCAATGGTGGTTATTTAATCCTGGAAGCCAACAAGCTATTTACTGAACCCATGGTCTGGCCAGCCCTAAAACGCGCGCTCCAGCGCCGTCAATTGACCATCGAACGGCCCCTGCCGGAACCCACCAACATGATCCCCGCCACCCTCAACCCCAAACCCATTCCGTTGGATGTTAAGGTGGTTCTCATTGGCTGCCGCGAGCATTTTTATCTACTTCAGCCCGCCGACGAAGAATTCAACGAGATCTTCCGGGTGCTGGCGGATTTTGACGATGAAATTCCCAGAACCCCGGAGACCATGGCGTTATTTGCCCGTTTTCTGGCCTATCAAAGCCAATACCACCAGACTGCGCCCCTTACCAGAAAGGCCGTGGCTAAATTGGTTGAATTCAGCGCCCGATTGGCGGAACGGCAAAACAAATTTTCCGCCCAGTTGGGAGAAGTCGTGGATACCCTGTGTGAAGCCGAATGGCACCGCCAACAAGCCAAGCAAGCAATCATTGACGGCGTTCATGTGGACCAAGCCATCGCCGCCAAGGAAATCAGGGAAGGGCGGCTGGCCCAGGAAATTCTGGAAGAAACCCTGGCCGGCACGATACTGATTGATACCGATGGCGCGGCAGTGGGCAAGATCAACGGCTTGACCGTGTTTGAAACCGGCAAACTCAGCTTTGGCACGCCTGCCAGGATCACCGCCACGGTTTACCCTGGTTCCAAGGGCATCGTCGATATTGAGCGGGAAGTAAACCTGGGCCAACCTATCCATTCCAAGGGCGTGATGATTCTGTCCGGCTATCTGGGTTACCGCTACGCCCAACAATTCCCCTTCGCCATCTCCGCCCACATCGCCCTGGAACAATCCTACGGCTATATCGACGGCGACAGCGCCGCGCTGGCCGAAGTCTGCGCCCTGATCTCGGCTCTCACCCATATACCTATCAAACAATGCTTGGCCGTTACCGGCTCTTTGAATCAATATGGCGAGGTTCAGGCCGTGGGCGGCGTCAATGAAAAGATCGAAGGTTTTTTCCGTCTCTGTCAGGCCAGGGGATTAAACGGCCAACACGGGGTGCTGATCCCTGCCGCCAATCGCCAGCATCTGATTTTGAAACAAGAAGTCGTCAATGCCGTAGAAGCTGGCCAATTTACCATTTACCCAGTCACCACCGTGGACCAGGCACTGGAACTGCTAACAGGACAAATTGCCGGTGCCACGGATGAACAGGGCAATTACCCCGAAGACAGCGTCAACGGGAAAGCCGTGGCGCGGTTAAAAGAGATTGCCGAGATGTATGAACGGTATGAGGAAGGGCGTGGGGAGCAGGATTCGCAAGAATAAGTCTTCGGTAAACGTTTTAGAGCAGCCTGTTTTATACAGTCAAACTCAAACGTTCATGTATTGACAAAGCTCCCACGCTTAATGAATTCATCATCAGATAGATTTAACCTATTGGCTTAAACATTCCATCCGGTCATTTTTGCTTATTGATTAAAGTTTACTGCATCCCTGCCGCTGAAAAAGAAAATCCCTTTCAATTCTGAACAAAAGCGTAACAGCTCTCAGCAAGGCAGGTGCAAAAATGGCGCAAAAAATTCTTTATATGCTGGTTCCAGGTTCCAACGTGAGTCCCTTTGATGTTTCCATTGCTGCTGACTCCGGTTATGACCTGGTGATACCTCTGACAGGCATTAAAAATGAAGATGTCATCCCCACAATTCAAGATGCCATCTTTTGCCGAGCGCCAAAGAACTTCAATAACACAGGAATTTTCATCGGGGGGCGGAATGTCAATCTTGCCACCGATATGATTGAGCGGGCCAAGAAAGCCATGGTGAGTAGTTTCCAGGCAGCGGTATTCGCCGATCCCAATGGCGCTTACACCACCTCGGCCAGTGTTGTGGCACTGGTGGAAAAAACGCTCAAAGAGGCGCTGGGACAAGGGCTTGAAGGATTGAAAGTAGCTGTTTTTGGCAGCGGCCCGGTGGGTCTGTGTTCCGGGGTGTTGGCGGCCAAAGCGGGCGCCAGGCCTTATTTTTGCCAGCTCACCGCGGACGAACACGTCAAGGCTGCCAATCGGTTCTGTGAGCGTTACGAAGTGGAAGTCCCTTGGGTGAGCGCGGAAACCTACCGGGAAAAAATCGAGGCAGTCAAAAATGCCGATGTGATTCTCTGCGCCGTCAAAGCAGGCATCCGGGTGCTCGATCAAGAAATTCTCGATCACGCTGCAAATTTAATTGTAGCCACCGACACCAATGCTGTCCCGCCCAGTGGCGTGGAAGGGGTCAATGCCCATGACAAGGGCGTCGTGGTGGAAACCGCCAGCGGCTCATTTAAAGGCATAGGTCCGCTGGCCATCGGCAATCTCAAGTACAAAACCCAAAACGGCCTGTTTAAAAAAATGCTGACTTCCGATAAAGCTGAAATGATTGATTTTGAAGATGCTTATCGTTTCGCGGTTTCGCTATTGAATAAAGTAGCAGTCAAAGATACCGACACATTGGAAGAAGTGGCGTAAACAAGCATATTTCTGCTAACAGGAGGCGCTTAAATTAACAGACGAAATGGAAGGTTTTTTCAGCATACTCAATACCCGGTTCCAGTTCCCCGATCTTCAAGCAAAACGCCGTCTAAAATGAACTTGAAGCATCGGGCAATAGGAAGAGACGCCACAAAACCAGGCCGGAAATCAAAGCGAAAATCAAAACAGCTTTTTGTGATTTCATAAAAATTTTGGCTAGCAGACTCAAAAACAAAATACATCCATCCCGTCAGTTTCCCTTCAGGTTAGGGCTGTTATAAAGAAACCGTCACTAACAAGGCAAGGAGGTCATTGCCATGGAAAAGAAAATCCTATTGTCCAGTGTAGGTTTTGGGCTCTTACTCAGTTTGGGTGGCTGTGCAAACGTCAGCGGTCCTTATGCTTATCAAGGCGCCGCGGCGGGCGGGGCCATCGGCGCGGTGGCAGGCGCGTTGATTGACGATCACAACCGCTGGCGCGGAGCTGTGATTGGCAGTGCTCTCGGCGGGGCCATGGGCGCGGCAACCAGCGAAATTGCGGCGCGCTCGGCGCGGCAATCCTATAACAACAACCAACCGGTATATTATCCTCGATATGAAGACAACCATTATCACCGGGATTACTACTATAGCCGGCGTTGAAACCATAATAAACGGCGGGTCGGGTTAGCGTTGGCCTGGCCCGATCTTGCTGATTGAGGAAGAATGACTTTCCCTCGATCCCGCGCTCACCACCTATCAATTTGCTTTTTCGGAGGCGGGGAAGGGGTTGCCGGACCGAAATACGTCCATGAATTTAGGCCCGGAGCGGCCATCCATGGCCGCCCACAGCCCCTTCCCCGCCTCCCCTGCGGAACTGGTGGCAAGGATCCCGCCCTAGAAACTATCGGTTGTAGTTTCTTTGAGATGACACGCAAAATGTGCCGGAATATCACCCTTTAGCAGGCAACCGGGCTCCAGATAAGGAAAAATTTGATCGTAGCGGCGGATTTCGGCCTGGCTGACGCGGCGGAAGATGTGGGTTCGGTTGAGTTCGCTGGGATGACGCAGACCCGCCGAGGAAAGCAGATCGGCGGTGGCGTGGATGGTTTTGGCGTGGTAGTTGGCCACCCGCTTGGCCTTGTCTTTCACTACCAGGCCGTAATACAGCCGTGGGTCTTGGGTGGCGACACCGGTGGGGCAGCGGTTGCTGTTGCAGGTGAGGGAATGGACACAGCCAAGGGCCAACATCATGCCCCGGGCGCTGTTGCAAAGGTCCGCCCCCAAGGCCAGATTTTTGACCAAATGAAATCCGGTGAGGATTTTGCCGGAGGCGATGACGCGGATATGGGACCTAAGGCCGTATCCAGTCAAGCAATCGACGACAAATGCCAAGGCTTCGCGAAGCGGCATGCCAACGGAATTGGAATATTCCAGCGGCGCCGCTCCGGTGCCGCCTTCGCCGCCATCGACAGTGATAAAGTCCGGCAGGATGCCGCTTTCCACCATGGCCTGACATAGGGCGATAAATTCGCTGCAACGGCCGATGGCCAGTTTGAAACCCACCGGTTTGCCGCCGGAAAGATCGCGCAGTTGCTCGATAAACGCCGTCAATCCCAAAGGGGAATCAAAAGCGCTGTGAGCGGAGGGAGAGTTGATTTGGGTATGGGGCGGGACGCCTCGAATCCTGGCAATTTCCGGAGTGTTTTTTCCCGCCGGCAGGATACCGCCGTGGCCGGGTTTGGCGCCTTGGGAAAGTTTAATTTCAATCATTTTGACCACTTCCAGCCGCGCTTTTTCCTGAAAGGTTTCCGGGCAAAAATTGCCATGCCTGTCGCGGCAGCCGAAATACGCGGTGCCAATCTGCCAGATCAGATCACCCCCGTGGGCCAGGTGATAGGGGCTGATGCCGCCTTCTCCGGTATTGTGGGCGAATCCTCCCATCCTGGCCCCCAAATTGAGGGCTTCGATAGCGGTGGGACTGAGAGAACCAAAACTCATAGCCGAGATATTGAAGATGCTCGCCTGGTAAGGCCGGGTGCATCGAGGCCCGCCAATCGTCACCTGCAGTTCATTTTTCATCACCTCCACATCGATGGCGGCAAGGGAATGGCCAATCCATTCGTAGCCGCTGCGGTAAACATCCACCCGCGTGCCGTAGGGCACGGTTTCCTGGGTATTTTTGGCGCGTTGGTAGACGATACTGCGGAACATCCGGTTGATGGGCATGCCCTCAGTATCCGACTCGATGAAATATTGTCGTACAAAAGGCCGGAAAAACTCCATCACCCAACGGAAACGGCCAATTAGTGGGAAGTTCCGGCGGATGGAATGGCGGGTCTGAAGCATGTCATAGAAGCCGGTGACCACCATCGGCATAATGACAACCAGGGACCAAAGAATCGGCGGCCAAAGAAATTGGACAGCGGCTATTCCACCCAACAGCAACAGACTGACAACAACAAATGTTCGCCGCATTACTCCATCTCAATCAAATGAAGTTCAGTAAGGTTATTGTGATTGGCCTTTATGCCAGCATGCATTAATTTATATAATGGCATATAGTGGCATTGGGGGATGGTATTCGGGGTGTACGCGACCTGGACGGTCGCGTCCAAGCGCCCAGGGATGGGTTCACAGCGTCCCCGAATACCATTCCCCAATGCACATACAGCAGTGGTCTTTACCCGTCGTTTTAACCTAGCCGCCACCTATGATAACGCGCCAGCAAGCCCATGAGCCATTGGGGAGTATGTGCCCTGCGCCAGACGCCGGCGGCATATTTGTTGGCCTCCGCCAAGGTGGGGTAAATGTGAATCGTACCCAGGATTTTATTCAACCCCAAACCGTGCTTCATGGCCAAGACAAATTCGGCGATCAGCTCGCCCGCCGCTTCTCCGGCAATGGTCACCCCCAAAATCCGATCCTTGCCCGGTGGTGTAATGACTTTAACAAAACCTTCCGTCTCGCCATCCGCGATGGCGCGGTCCAACTCCTTCAATGGGTAAACGCTGACTTCGTGGGGGATTCCCCGGGCTTTGGCTTCCTGCTCATTCAAACCCACCCGCGCTATTTCGGGCTCGGTAAAGGTGGCCCAGGGAATCACCGAATAATCAACTCGGCTTTTCTTGAAATCACCCAACAGGGCATTGATCACCGCGAACCAGGCTTGATGAGCCGCGGTATGCGTGAACTGAAAGGGACCGGCCACATCACCGCAAGCATAGATATTGGGATAACGAGTCTCCAAATATTCGTTGGTCTCGATTGTGCCTCGGTCAGTCAGGGAAATTCCCAGTTCCTCCAGGCCGAAACCCTCCGTATTGGCGGTACGGCCGATGGCCACCAGCACTTGGTCAAAAGGGATGCGTACTTCTTGTCCCTGATGCTCCGCAAGCAAAATTTTCTCACTATTCTCCCAAAGAAAACGGACCACCAGATGTTCCAGCCGCAAGTCAATTCCTTCGGCCCGGAAGCGGTCCATGACCATTTGTGAGGCTTCCGGGTCTTCGCGGCCCAACAAGCGTGAATTTTTCTCCACTTGGATGACTTGACTACCCAGGCGCGCGAAGCACTGGCTCAGTTCGCAACCGATGGGACCGCCACCAAGGACAAGCAAACGTTTGGGCAATACACGCAGGTTCCAGACGGTGTCGGAAGTCACGTAACCCACCTCTTCCAGCCCGGGAATAGGTGGCACGAAAGGCCGCGCGCCCGTGGCAATAATGATGGCGCGGGTGGTGAGCGTGCGTTCTCCCTCGGCGGTCTTCACCTTGACTTGCCAGGGAGAGACAATTTCAGCCTCTCCCTGGAGAACCTCTACCCCCAGCCGGGTATAACGCTCCACCGAGTCGTGGGGTTCGACGGTTTTAATGACTTGCCGTACCCGCTCCATCACTTCGGCAAAGTCAAATTCCGCCTCCGCCTTGCGAATTCCGAGCGCTCCCGCACGCCGGATCTGAGCCAGCAAGCGGGTGGTACGGATAAGCGCCTTGGACGGCACACAGCCCGTATTGAGGCAATCGCCACCCATGCGGTCTTTTTCCACCAGCGTGACGTTGGCCTTCATCACCGCCGCCAGGTAAGCCGAAGAGAGCCCCGCCGAACCGGCACCGATGACAATCAGGTTGCGGTCGAAACGCCGCGGCCTGGGCCAACGGGCCAATATTCGGCGCGCCTTGACCTTCTCAACCAGCCATTTGGCAATCCATGGAAACAACCCCAGCAGGGCAAACGAACCCAACAAGGTGGGGGAAAGAATATCTCCGGCCGATTCGATCCGGGCCAGTTGCGTACCCGCATTGACATAAACGACCGTCCCCGGCAGCATCCCCACTTGACTGACCCAATAGAAAGTACGCACCGGCATGGCGGTCAGGCCCATCGCCAAATTAATCACAAAGAAGGGAAATACCGGCACCAGACGCAAGGTAAAAAGATAAAACGGACCATCACTGCGGATACCTTCATCGATAGCCCGCAAGCGATCCCCAAAGTGCCGCCGCACCCAATCGCGAAGTACAAAACGGGCCACCAGAAAAGCCAGGGTCGCCCCAATACTGGAAGCAAAGGACACAATCACCGTTCCCCACAAAAGCCCGAAGACCGCTCCCCCAGCCAACGTCAAAACCGCCGCGCCCGGCAGGGACAAGGCGGTAACCGCAATATAGATCAACCCATACCACAAGGCGGCAAGCCAGGGGTGGGCATTGCGGTAGGCATCGATAGCCGCCTGTTGTGCCTTTAAACTTTCCAGGGTCAAAAAGCGCTGCAAATCAAAAATAAAAAAAGCGGCCACCAGACCCATCAGGATTAAAAGACTTAACAGACGGAGTCGATTCATTAATAATCTCCTTTAAGAAGTCATTGTCGTTCAAGATTTCCGCTGATTGGTCTACTAAACGCCTATCTTCTTACAAGGAGGCGCATAACACCGTGTTTTTGCTGCTGAGATTTGGAAGAAGGGATCGTGTTAAAATCCTTGATATTTTTTAAATAAACCGGCTGAGTGGTACGTTACCATGGCAACCCTTGATGTAGGAAAAATGAGCAAGATTGAACGCCTCCGGATTATGGAAGCCATATGGAATTCCCTCCTCCATGATGAAAGCGGCATCGAATCACCAAATTGGCATGAAAACGTTTGCAAAAAAGAAAAAGAAAGGTTGAACAGGGAAAATCCCAATTTCTTTCTTTGGAGGAAGTGAAATCGATCAATCAATGAATATTAAGCACATCCAAATATTATCGGATGCCTTGGATGATTTGTTAGTAGGTCATAACCAGTCAATTACAGGTAATCATGCGTCTCTTCAATATCTTGCTTTTCACCACTTTACTTCTCTTGGCCGGCTGCGCCAATTTGTCCACCTTTGAGCAACCCAGGGTTTCCGTAGTCGATGTCCAGCTCCAGGGGGGCAAATTGCTGGCCCAAAAATTTCTGGTGACCCTGCGGATCGACAATCCCAATGATTATGGCTTCAACATCAACGGGGCGGTGGTGGACGTTTTTTTGAACGACCAACCCCTGGCCCGCGGCCTCAGTAACCAAAAAGTCTCCGTTCCCGAATATGGCAGCGCCGATATCAACGTAATCGCCACGGTACAAGTTCTGGATATGTTCAAGCAAATCATGGCCCTGGGCACTCAACGGGCCATTGATTACCAGGTAAAGGGGCACATGAACGTCAGCCGGGGCTGGACGGGCGATATCCGAATCCCTTTTGAACAGAAAGGGGAGTTGGATTTTTGGCGTTTCATTGGTGAACAGGCGGTTCCCCAACCGCTGAACGAGGACTATTAAACCCATTGCAAGGTGACATTCATGGTTGCCAATTTGAACGATAGCAAACGCTGGACTTATCAAGACTATCTCCAGTTTAAAGATGACAAGCGTTATGAAATTCTGGATGGAGAATTGCGCGATATGACGCCTGCACCCTCTGTCAGTCACCAATCGTGCTCCCGTAACCAGGAATTTTGTTTTCTGGAATATGCCCGCGCCCGGCAATGGGATTATGTTTTTGACGCACCCATTGACGTGATTCTCTGTGAAGACAATGTGGTTCAGCCAGATATTGTTCTGGTCAGCGAAGCCCGAAAAGCCCTTATCCAGGAACGCGGCATTTTCGGCGCGCCTAATCTGGTGGTGGAAATCATCTCTCCCTCCTCGGTGCATTATGACTATTTGGTCAAAAAAACCCTTTACGAGAAGTTTGAGGTGAAGGAATACTGGATTGTCGATCCCGCCAACCGTAGCGTAGAAGTGTTGGGGCTCAAGGAAGGTAAATTCGAATCTGTCTGTTTCGTATGCGAATCAGGAACCGCGCACTCTGCTCTCTTGTCTGATTTTCAAGTCACTTTGGAAGACATCTTTTCCCAAGGGATGTGAGTCAAACGTCTTCCCCATCCATACATGACAAAACCTTTAACCATCACTAATCACAACCGCGATAGCGCGGGGATGACTTATGTTTATCCTGTGGTTTCCCGCCGCGCTGGCGGGATTTCCATCGGCATCAATTTCAATTCCAACAATGCCTGCAACTGGCGCTGTATTTACTGCCAAGTGCCCAATCTCAAGCGGGGCGCCGCGCCGGCCGTTGATTTGACTTTGTTGGAAGAAGAGCTCAGATCCCTGTTGGCCGACATCGATTCCGGCGTTTTTTACCAGCGTTTTGAAGTCCCGCCGCGATATCGAGAGTTACGGGATATCGCCATTTCCGGCAATGGGGAACCCACCAGCCTCAAGGATTTCCACCAGGTCATCGCCCATCTGGGCACTTTATTCGAGCGCTTGAATGTGCCCCAAAACCTGAATAAAGTCATCATCAGTAATGGCAGCCTGGTCCATCGTGAACCGGTGCAAAAGGGCCTGAACCTGTGGGGGGAAATAGGCGGGCAATTGTGGTTCAAACTCGATAGCGCCACCCCAAAAGGTATGCGCCAAATCAATCAGGCCGCCATAACGCCGGAGCGGGTGATGACCCATTTGCAAACCGCCGCGCACTGTTGCCCCACTTGGCTGCAAAGCTGCCTATTTACTCTCGACGGTCAATTACCGAAAGCTGAAGAACAGCATGCCTATCTGGATTTTCTCCGTCAGGCCCGGCAGCGTGGAATTGCCTTGCAAGGAGTCATGCTTTATAGCCTGGCGCGCCCTTCCATGCAGCCGCAGGCGCATCGTTTGGGGCCGGTTCCCGAGGCTTGGTTGAGTTCATTCGCCCAGAAGATCCGTAATTTAGGAATCACGGTTAAAATGACGCCATAACCCTATCGATTTCAGGGATTTAATTCAGTAAACTTTACATTTCATCCTTCGGGCAGAGAGGTTTTCATCATGCAATATTGCGCGTTTATTCACACCAATCACAAACAATGGCTGGGGGCAGTGGTGGCCGCCTATGCCATGAAACGCAATTCTCCCAATGCCAATAAGTTTGACGTCCAGATTATTGCCCACAAAGACTATCCCTTTCTCCACGAGCGGGAAGGGCAAATTTACCTCCGGGATGGTCAAAAACGCCCCTGGTTGAATGAAGACTTGCAGTCTTTCACCCCGCTGCGCTTCATGCCGCCCGAATTGATGCATTACCAGGGCCGGGCGGTGGTGGTGGACCCGGACGTCTTTGCCGTCGGCGATGTCTGGGAACTGTTGTCCCGGGACATGGCAGGGGCCGCTATTCAATGCCGGATGCGCTCGGGCAGCAAAGGCCGGCGGGGTTGTTACGCCAGCAGCGTGATGCTTCTGGACTGCGCCAAATTGACCCACTGGAAAACCAAAGAAACCTTCGCCAAGATGTTCGAATTCGAAGTCGATTACATGGACTGGATTTCCCTGAAGCTGGAAAACCCCGAGACCATCAAGCTGTTCGAAAACGAATGGAACGATTTCGACCGTCTCACCCCGGCCACCAAAATGCTCCACACCACCAAGCGCAAGACCCAGCCATGGAAAACCGGGCTGCCGGTGGATTTCCGCCCGGCGGAGAAGAAAAACCTGTGGGGCTGGATTCTGCGCACCCGCCGCCAATTGTTCGGGGAATACGCCCTGCTCGGCCACTATAAACCTCACCCCGATCCCAATCAGGAACGCTATTTCTTCGGCCTGGTCAAGGAGTGTTTGAAGCAAGGCATTGTGACCGAAGAACAGGTTCGCGAGGAAATGCGCAAGAATCACGTCCGCCACGATGCGCTGGAAGTGATTGAGCGGATTGAGCCCTTGGCGCCGCCTCCGGGACATCCATTGGGATGGGATAAAATCGAGGAAAAAGCAGCCGCCTAAGAAATAAACAACGCCTTCACCCGCGCCGCGGTGATGGCCAATTCATCCACTGGCGCGGGCGGCTGACGGACAAATTCTTCTCCCAACCAAACCGCCCGGCCGGATTCAATCAAGGCCTGGTGAATCCGGCGGATATCGCGCCGCATTCGTTTTGGGGCGAGGGATAACACCAGGCTGCTGCGCCAAGCTTTCCATCGGCGTCTATCCCAAATTGCCCTGGGCGAGGGAGAGACCGGTGTTTCAGGACGCATTGCCCATCGACCGCTACCGAAGGGAAAGATATATACCGGTTTGCCAGTGGCGCAGGCCTCGGCCAGCATGGAAATACTGTCGCCAGTGACGACAATGTCAGCCGCCATCCCAAGAAAGCCCAAGTAAGGATTGGCTTTATCCCCTGGCTTGAATGGATGGATGTACTTGGCTACCGTCATTTCCCGCGCCAAATGAGCGATGGCTTCCGGCGGCGTCCTGGCGCTGGTGGTAACAAGTACCGAAGCCCCTTTTTCCTGCGCCAGCCTGTTCACTTGAACACCCAACTGTTGTGCCGCTGTTTCGTCAAACACGAAAGGGCCGCTGTCTCCGCCCACCAGCAGGGTAATATAAGGCGGTGGAAGTGCCACTTTCGGTTGCCATTGACGGGCCGCTTGCCTCAGCCTTTCTTCAGTTACCCGATGCAGTGGCAGCAAGTTGGTATGGACATTGGCCAAATCGGGCAATTGATATTGGGGGGTGGTGACAATCAGATCAAAATGCTTCAAAGTCGCCCAGGGCCGACCAACGTGGACGATACGAACATTCTTTTGCACCTGCTTCCGAATCCACAAAACGGCGGCTTCATTGCGCCTTCCGGCGGTTAGAATCAAATCGGGCCAGGGCGGCTTCAGCGAATCGCTTTTCTCCAAGTCAATCCCGGCCAAAGTCGCGCCCAGCCTGCCCACCAACAACTCATAGGGCCGGTAAGCCATCCGCTTGATTTCATATGGCCATCCCAACGCTTCCGCCAAGGCTAAGAGCTGATTGTTGTCGCCGGCTTTGTGACCGCACAACAGCCAGACACGGGGTATATCAAAATTCATATGGGAAACAGGAATACGTTATTTAAACACGCAAAGGATTGATTGAAGGGGCATGTGGTCTGCATCGAAAGCCTCGCCGGCAGGGAGGCCGGCGTGGAGCCTACAGGGAAGTATTCACGGCGTTTTTCGAAGCAGACCACATGCCCCTGCTTGAATAGATAAAGGAGCCCCGATATGGGAAATTTTCCTGAATTTTCAGGTCCGGCGGATCGGCTATAATGGGGCGTTGTAAGGTAAACCATACTGATATGTTATACAAACTCTTCCCCCTTTTCCTTTGCTTGTTTTCCCATTACCTGACCGCGGCCACGTTGACCATCGGCTATCTTGGCCAACAGCGGGAGGAGATCCGCCCGGCGACGGCCAATTTGGAACCCTTGTATCAAGACATCGGACTGCGCGGTGTGGAGTTGGGCATCGAGGATAACAACACTACCGGACGTTTCACTGGACAACAATTCATCCTCCTGTCGGCCATGTTGGAGCGGGACGAGGATCCCAGCCGGGCATTTTATTTCCTGGTCAAGGAAGGGGTTCGCCATATCGTGGTCAATCTTCCCGCCACCCAACTATTGAAATTGGCCGGTCTCCCGGAATCCCAACAAACCTTATTGTACAATGCCGGCGCCTATGACGATGGCCTGCGCAATGAAAACTGCCGCGCCAATGTTTTGCACACCCTTCCCAGCTACGCCATGCGCGCCGATGCGCTGGGCCAGTATTTTTTGAAAAAACGCTGGACCGATTGGTTCCTGGTGCCGGGCACCAGAGAAGATGACAAAAACTTCGCCAAGGCGCTGAAACGCACCGCCACCCGCTTCAAACTGAACATCGTCAAGGAAAAACCCTGGACCCACACTTACGACGCCCGCCGCACCGCCCAGTCAGAAGTAGCGGTTTTTACCCAGGGCGTGGATTATGACATCTTGCTGTTGGCCGATGAAGCAGGGCTGTTCGGCGATTATTTCCCCTACCGCACCTGGCTCCCCAGACCTGTCGCTGGCACGCAAGGCCTGGTGGCCACATCCTGGCACCCGGCCCATGAACAATGGGGCGCGGTGCAATTGCAAAACCGCTTCTGGGAAAAGGCCGGACGCTGGATGAAGCCCCGGGACTACGCCGCCTGGCTGGCGGTCAGGGCCATCGGCGAGGCGGCCACCCGGACTCAGAGCCTGGACTTCCACGTCATCAATAAATATTTATTGAGCGATCAGCTGGCCCTCGCCGGCTTCAAAGGCAAGCCTTTGTCCTTCCGGCCCTGGAACGGCCAACTGCGCCAGCCCATTCTCCTCAGCGGCCCAAGGGCCGTGGTTGCCGTCGCCCCGCTGGAAGGTTATCTCCACCCAGTCAATGAACTGGATACGTTGGGGTATGATAAACAGGAATCTCAATGTCATTTATCACGATGAAACGATTACCCATTGATCAAGAGACATTAAAAAACCTATGCCAAAAATATCGCATCCGGCGGCTGGCGCTTTTTGGCTCGGTGTTAAAAGGCACTGAGAACCTTGACAGTGATATTGATTTGATTGTGGAGTTTTATCAGGATACCCAGCCAACGCTATTCGATCTTGTCATGATGGAGGAAGCGTTTTCCAAATTGATGAAGCGTCCCGTAGATCTGCGAACGCCCGCGGAATTAAGCCGTTATTTCCGAAAGCAGGTCTTGGAGGAAGCAGAAGTTCAATATGAATCGGCATGACTTGGTTCGCTTACGTCATATGCATGATGCAGTGCTATCAGCCTTGAAGTTTGCCGAAGGCCGAACTCAATCCGACTTAGGTGAAGATGATATGCTGTGCTTTGCCCTCATTCGGGCGCTGGAAATTATCGGTGAGGCCGCCGCTCAAATATCCACGGAAACCCGGAATTCATATCCAAATATCCCTTGGAAAGCGATGACTGGGATGCGTAACCGGCTTATTCATGCTTATTTCGATGTTGACCTGGAAATCCTCTGGCAACTATCGATAAGGCGCTTCCAAACCTTCTCGCCCAATTAGAATCCATTTTAATAAAGGATAAAGAATGAATTATGCAATTATTGCTTTTCTACTCCTCATCTCTCCAGTACTCTCCAGCGCTGACACAGTATTCGTCACCCTGGAAAAGGACAACGCCCTGGCGGTCGTGGACGGCAAATCCCTGGAATTGACCCGCACGGTTAAAATCGGCCGCCGCCCCAGGGACATCAAACTGAGCCCGGACTTCAAAAAACTCTACATCGCCACCAGCGATGACGATACCATCCAGGTGCTGGAGGCCGAAACCTACAAGATTATCGGCAAACTCCCTTCCGGGGAAGATCCGGAAACCTTCGCCATTGATCCCCAAGGCAAACGGCTCTATGTCTCCAATGAAGACGACAATCTGGTGACGGTCATCGACCTTGCCAGCGGCAAGGTGGTCAAATCCATTCCGGTGGGGGTGGAGCCCGAGGGGATTGATGTCAGCCCTAATGGCAAGTGGGTGGTTAGTACCTCGGAAACTACCAACATGGCCCACTGGATCGACGCCAAAACCCTGGAAATCGTCCACAATACCTTGGTCGATCCCCGTCCCCGCGCCGCTCATTTCACAGCCGACAGCCAGCAGTTGTGGGTCACCTCGGAAATCGGCAGTACCTTGACTATCATCGATGCCAACAGCAAACAGATAGTCAAAAAACTGCATTTCCAAATTCCCGGAGTTACCCAGTCGTTAATCCAGCCGGTTGGCGTGGTGGTGGATAAAAACCGCAAATATGGCTATGTGGCTTTGGGACCGGCTAACCGGGTGGCGGTCATCGACGCCCAAAAGCTTGAAATTATCGATTACCTCTTGACCGGCAAGCGGGTCTGGCACTTGGCTTTTTCCAGCGACGGCAAACGGCTTTACACCACCAACGGCGCCAGCCACGATGTAACCGTCATTGATACGGAAAAACTCAAACCCATCAAATCCATTCCGGTGGGGCATTATCCTTGGGGGGTGGCGGTTAAACCGTAACTGATGATTTAGACATGAAAAAATCAACTAAATCACCTTTGAAAAATAAACCATTACGGCTTCCTGGACAGTCACTTAATAATGAAATACGTTTTTTAATAGATGATAAAGCACTCAATTACATTTTACTTCCTATTTTTTTACTGGTATTTACCATTTGGAATTGGTTACTGCATTATCAAATAATAAAAATAACACCAAGTTCGCTAAAATTTCTCACTTTATTCACAATATTAATTTCCATATATTGCGTTTTTAGAATATTTAAACTCATTCGCAAAATAAAACGATTAAAACTAGGAAGGGATGGAGAAATAGCCGTCGGACAAACACTTGAATATTTAAGAAATAAGGGTTTCCGTATATTCCACGACATCATTGGAGAAGGTTTCAACCTGGATCATGTTATTGTTGGAGAACAAGGCATATTTTGCGTGGAGACAAAGACTTATTCAAAGCCAAGCAAAGGTCAGTGTAAAATAACTATCAATCATGAAGGAATTTCTGTCAACGGAAGCAAGCCCAATAGTAAGATATTTTCGCAAGCAAAAGCACAAAAGGCATGGCTAGAAAGAAAGATTTCCCTTTTAACTGGAATTAATGTGCCTGTTCAACCAGTAGTGGTTTTTCCTGGCTGGTTTGTTGATAACAAATTGGATGACAACTCCATATGGTTTCTTGAGCCAAAAGGCCTTCTAAAATATATTGAAAAAGCTAAAGTCACTTTAGACAAAAGAACTGTTAAATTTATTTCCAATCAATTATCCCAATTTATTAGGGATAATTATGACTATAACCAATATTATTAGTTGCTAATTAATTATTCAGCAATTTCATGCAAATTTAAGCTCATGCGCAATAATGCACTCGAGGTCGAACACGTTAGCTTTGCCTACGGCAAGAAAAAAGCCCTGGACGATGTGAGTTTTACTGTCGGGCAAGGGCAATGCACCATTTTGCTGGGTCCCAATGGCGCGGGTAAAAGCACGCTATTTGCGCTCATTACCCGGTTGTACGATTCCCCCACCGGCCATATCCGCATCGCCGGTTTCGACAACCGCAAACAGCCTTGCAAAGCCTTGGCAAATATGGGGGTTGTATTTCAGCAGCCAACCTTGGATATGGATCTGACGGTCACCCAAAATTTGCGTTACCACGCCGCTCTGCACGGCATGAGCCGCCGCCAGGCAAAACGCCGGATTGAAGAAGAATTAGACAGGCTGGAAATGCTCGATTACCGCGCCAGCAAAATCCGCAGTCTCAGCGGCGGATACCGGCGGCGGGTGGAAATCGCCCGGGCCTTGCTCCATCAACCGAAACTGCTGCTTTTGGATGAACCCACCGTTGGGCTGGATATTCCCAGCCGCCAGACACTGGTGGCCTATGTTCACCAATTGGCCTGGGAACAAGGTATCGGTGTGCTCTGGGCCACGCACTTGATTGACGAGATTGAGCCGTCGGACGAATTGATTGTGCTCCATCAAGGTACCATCCGCGCTCAAGGCGTCGTCAATGAAGTCATCGAGCAAGTCAGCGTAACAACCATTGGCGAAGCTTTCCAGATTCTGACGGAGGCAACGGAATGCGCGTGATGCACTATCTGCGCGCCACCAGCGCCATTATCGGCCGGGAATTGCTCAGGTTTTTACATCAGCGGGGCCGTTTTATCGCCGCTTTGGTGCGGCCGTTGGTCTGGCTGTTCATTTTTGCCGCCGGTTTCCGTTCCACCCTGGGCATCGCGGTGATTCCGCCCTATGAGACCTATATCCTCTATGAGGAATACATCACCCCTGGACTGGTGGGCATGATTTTGTTGTTCAACGGCATGCAAAGTTCGTTATCGATGGTTTACGACCGGGAAATGGGCAGCATGCGAATTTTATTGGTAGCGCCGCTGCCACGCTGGTATTTGCTGTCGAGCAAGTTATTGGCCAGCACTTTCGTTTCCCTGCTGCAGGCGTACGTTTTTTTGGGGATTGCCTGGGCCTATGAAATTCAACCGCCCCCCATGGGATACTTGTATGTTTTTCCCGCCCTGATTCTGGCAGGATTAATGCTTGGCGCCATGGGAATGTTTTTGTCTTCTTTTATCAAACAGTTGGAGAATTTCGCCGGGGTCATGAATTTCGTCATTTTTCCCATGTTTTTTCTGTCCACCGCCTTGTATCCCTTGTGGCGGCTGCAAGAATCCAGCCAATTATTGGCTACCCTGGCGCAATACAATCCCTTTTCCCAAGCGGTGGAGCTGATCCGCTTTGCCCTCTACGGCCAGTTTAACCGCTACGCCTTTTTCTATACTTTGATTACACTATTGATTTTTTTAGTCCTGGCGGTATGGGGCTATAACCCCTCCAAGGGCATGATGAAACGGAGAGGCGGATGAAACAACCAACCTGGCTGGTAACCGGCGGCGCCGGTTTTATCGGCGGCAATTTCGTACTGAGACAAATCGCCAAAGGCGATATTCGCATTGTTAACCTGGACGCGCTGACCTACGCCGGCAATCTGGATACCCTGGCGCCGGTGATGGACAACCCCAATCACATCTTTGTCCAAGGTTCGATTACGGATAGGGCCTTGATTCGTGAATTGCTCGAAAAATTCCAGCCCAATGCCATCATCAATTTTGCCGCTGAAAGTCATGTGGACCGTTCCATCGAGTCACCCAGCGATTTTATCCAAACCAATGTGGTTGGCACTTTTGAGCTTTTGGAAGCCGCCCGCAATTACTGGCAAAACCTACCTGATGACCGGCAAGACCGGTTCCGGTTACTTCACGTTTCCACTGACGAAGTTTATGGCTCGTTGGGGGAAACAGGTAAGTTTACGGAAACCACCCCTTATCAACCCAACTCCCCTTATTCGGCCTCCAAGGCCGGTTCAGACCACCTGGTACGGGCCTATTTTCATACCTACGGCCTGCCCGTCCTGACCACCAATTGTTCCAACAATTATGGCCCTTATCAGTTCCCGGAAAAGTTGATTCCTTTAATGATTCTCAATGCTCTGGAAGGCAAACCGCTGCCGGTGTATGGCGAGGGTTTGAATATCCGCGATTGGCTGTTTGTGGAAGATCACTGCAAAGCCATCGAACGGGTATTGGAAGCCGGCAAACCAGGCGAGGTTTACAACATCGGCGGCAATAACGAAAAGACCAATATCGAAGTGGTCAAAACTATTTGTTCCCTCTTGGATGAGTTGGTACCCGATTCTCCCCACCGCCCTCATCAAGACCTGATAACTTTTGTGGAAGACCGTCCGGGGCACGATCTACGCTACGCCATTGACGCCAGCAAAATCCAGCGGGAACTGGGCTGGGTGCCGGAGGAAACCTTCGAAACCGGCCTGGCCAAAACCGTACGGTGGTATCTGGATAACCGTCAATGGTGCCAGCGGGTCACCGACGGCAGCTACCGCCGCGAGCGCTTGGGGTTGATGTCATGACCGGGCAGCGCAAAGGCATTATTCTGGCGGGCGGTTCCGGCACCCGGCTCCATCCTTTGACCATTGCCGTCAGCAAGCAATTGTTGCCGGTCTATGACAAGCCGATGATCTACTATCCCTTGTCCACTTTGATGCTGGCGGGGATACGGGATATTCTGGTGATTACCACCCCCCACGATGCTCCCTTGTTCGAAAAACTGTTGGGGGACGGCAGACAATGGGGAATCCATTTGAACTATGCCATCCAGCCACATCCGGGTGGGTTGGCGCAGGCTTTTTTAATCGGCAAGGATTTTGTCGGCAATGATCCGAGCTGCCTGATTCTGGGGGATAATATTTTCTACGGCCACGGCCTTACCGAAATTTTGACTCAGGCCAGCCGCCGGGAAAAAGGCGCTACGGTCTTTGGTTATTGGGTCAAGGATCCCGAGCGTTACGGCGTGGCGGAATTCGACGTACAGGGAAAAGTCATCGGGCTGGAGGAAAAACCCTCACAGCCGCGCACCAATTGGGCCGTCACCGGCATTTATTTCTACGATAATCAAGTCTGCGATTTGGCAGCGGAATTACAACCTTCCCGGCGCGGGGAATTGGAGATCACCGATCTCAATCGACTCTATCTGAAACAAAACCAGCTCCATCTGGAAAAAATGGGCCGGGGCATTGCCTGGCTGGATACCGGCACCCACGACTCCCTGATGCAGGCCTCCCAATTCATCCAAACCATTGAAGAGCGCCAGGGCCTGAAGATCTGTTGCCCGGAAGAAATCGCCTATTTATACCAATGGATTAACGACGAAGATTTGGCGCGCATGGCAGGCCAATTCAAAAACAACGGCTATGGGGCTTATCTCAAATACGTTTTGGAACATGGAGCCATGGGGTGAAAATCACGGAAACTGCTTTAACAGGCGTGTTATTGATCGAGCCGGATGTATTCGGCGACCAACGCGGTTTTTTTATGGAAACCTGGAACCGTCAGCGTTATTTTGATGCCGGCCTGGAAAAGGATTTTGTCCAGGACAACCTTTCTTTATCCCGCCAAGGCATTCTCCGGGGGCTTCACTTCCAGCATCCTTACCCCCAAGGCAAATTGGTGCAAGTGCTGCGAGGCTCGGTCTTTGACGTGGTGGTGGATATCCGTCAGGGCTCGCCCACCTTTGGCCAATGGGTCGGAGCTGAGTTGTCGGCGGACAATCACCGGCAATTCTTTGTTCCGGAAGGCTTTGCCCACGGCTTTTGTGTTTTGAGCGACGAGGCGCTGTTTTCTTATAAATGCACGGATTTTTATCATCCGGAAACTGAAAAGTCCTTGCTCTGGAATGATCCGGATATTGGCATCGAGTGGCCCGTCACCGATCCTATACTGTCCGGCAAAGACCAAAACGGCAAATTATTGAAAGCCTTTTCCCAAGACGAACTCCCCTTATTTAAAGCATGAAGCGGATTTTACTCCTGGGAAGAAATGGCCAAGTGGCCTGGGAGCTACGCCGGACTTTGGCGCCGTTGGGGGAAGTCATCACCCTGGACAGGCAATCCGATCCTTCTGTCGATTTGGCCAAGGCTGATACCTTGCTTCAAGCCGTGCGTTCATCCAAGCCCGACATTATTGTCAACGCCGCGGCCTATACCGCTGTTGACCGGGCCGAGGAAGAAGCCGATCTGGCCGGAAAAATCAACGCTATCGCCCCCGGCATCCTGGCCGAGGAAGCGAAAAAAATTGGCGCTACGCTAATCCATTATTCCACCGACTATGTTTTCCCGGGCGACGGTAACGCTCCCTACCGGGAAGAAGATCCTACCGGTCCCCAAAGCGTTTACGGAAGCACAAAACTGGCGGGAGAGCAGGCAATCGTTTCCAGTGGGGCATCTTATTTGATTTTTAGAACCGCCTGGGTATATGGCGCCAGGGGCCATAATTTCCTGCTCACCATGCTGCGGCTGATGCGGGAAAGAGAACAACTGGGGGTGGTGGATGATCAGATTGGCAGCCCGACTTGGAGCCGGCTAATTGCGGAAACCACCGCGCAAATTCTTGCCCGGCAACTCAACGGCGAGCAACAAAAAGGTATTTATCACTTGACTTGTAGCGGCCAAACCAGTTGGTTTGGTTTCGCCAGTAAAATTCGCGAAATGGGGATTCAACTAGGGCTGTTGGAGGAAGATACCGCATTAGTGAACCCCATCGGCAGCGAAGCTTATCCCACCCCAGCGAAGCGGCCAGGCTATTCAGTACTCGATAACCATCAATTGAAAGAAGCTTTTGGCCTGCAATTGCCGGATTGGCATGAGGCGCTGGCACTTTGCATGGAATCCCTTTCCAACGGACGTTGCTAAGGAAACGTCGATTTTATTAAGAGCTTCAATAAATCATCCCGCCACAACTAAATTCCGGCCATTGCGCTTGGCCCGGTATAAAGCTTCATCGGCCCGTTTTAGCAGTTGCTGCGGGGTCTCTTCCGGATGATTCAGGCTGGCAACGCCGATACTGGTGGTGATGGATAATTCCGGATCGATATCGCTGCAATCTTTTGCCGCTATCGCTTTGCGGATCCTTTCCGCCAGCAATTTGGCGCCTTCAATCCCGGTGTTGTTGAGTAATACCAAAAATTCCTCGCCACCGTGACGGAAAACCAAATCACTGGCGCGGACCGTTTTCCTGAGAATCTCGGCAATTTTTATCAGAGCGATATCGCCCGCGGCATGGCCGTAGGTATCGTTGATTTTTTTGAAGTGGTCGATATCCAGCGCCAGCAGAGAAAGGGGCTGACGCTGCCGTTGAGCCAGTTTCCATTCTCTTTGGAAAGCATCGTTCAAAGCGGTTCGGTTATATAGGCCAGTCAAAGGGTCGGTATAAGCCGATTGCAAAGCCTGGTAATACGTCAGGGCATTGCGTAATGGATAAAACAAATTGCTCAAGAGATTTTCCAGCCGCTTAAGCTCGGCATCGGAAAACCGCTTGCGACGGAAAACGGTCAATTCTCCGAGTGATTCCTCATCTAACGTCAAAGTATAGTTGCAACTGTGCATAGATTGTTTGCCGCCGCTGATTTCCAGGGAAAACTTTTGATTACGGTAACGGAAGCCATCGTGCGGCAACCATTGCTGAATTTCCTCACTAAAAAGAGACAGTAAGTGATCCAGCGCCAATGTGGTTTGCATCACCTGGAGCAACTTTAATCTTTTACTTCTGTCCGGCTGTACCTTTTTACTGAAAGCTGGATTTTCAATTACCGCCAAATTACTATGTTCCCGTCTCATCGTACTTGCCTTTTACTCTTCGCTATTGAATTGGTGAACCATTCATTAGCGATGAAGCTAGAATCGTGCCAGCTTTAAAACACCAAAAAATTCAATGCGATAGATAAAATACAAAGCAGATTTGAGTCGATATGACGGAAAATCGGCGGCGGAATTTTGCCGCTTTTTATGTAGAAAAGTAGACAAACCAGGACTACGTCATTTAAGCACGTAAATGGTTAAATAAAGCAGACCACCTTGCCCCGGTCAGATGACAATGTCCTGGTAAAAAACGCCTTACATCATCCCCAATTGAAGCCGGGCGGCTTCCGAGATCATTTCCCGGGACCAGGGAGGATCGAAGACAACGTCTACTTTGACTTCTTCCACGCCAGGCAGGTTTTTGACCGCCATCTCCACATCCTGCTGTATCACAGGCCCCATGCCGCAGCCAGGTGCGGTCAAGGTCATGACGATTTCAACCTTGTTTTTGCCTTCCTCAATGGGAGTGACCCGAACGTGATACACCAGCCCCAGATCGACGATATTCACCGGAATCTCCGGATCATAAATGGTTTTTAGCACTTCCCAAACGTTGTGCTTGACGGTGTCAGGATCGGTGCCCTCCTTGAGACCGGCAATCACCGGCGGCTCCTTGCCCAAGGCATCGGCATCATTGGCGCTGATTCTGGCCATGGTGCCGTCATCGGTCAATACCGTATAACTGCCGCCCAAGGCTTGATAGATGGTGACAATTTCGTCCTTGTGCAGGTCGATGGTCATGCCATCAGGTACCCGCGTGGCTTCCACGTCCCGTTGTAAAACGATGCTTTCACCTTGACCGTAGTACATGATCCTCGTCTTGAAAAATAAAGGTTTCGCCGGTCATTTCCCGGCTTTGGGAACTGAACAAATAAACATAGAGTTTTACTAAGGAATTAGCATCGGTCAAGTCTTTTTTGGACTCGGCGGGAAAAGCCCGGTGTCGAAGCGGGGTCCTCACCGGCCCTGGTATCAAAATATTGGATCGAAGCTTGCCGTTGGCTTGCCATTCTTGCGCCAAAATCCTGGCAAACGACTCAAGCGCCACCTTCGACACCCCATAAGCGCCCCAATAAGCCTGGCTTTTCCTAGCGCTGGAATCGGAAGTGAAAACAATGGAAGCCTCCTCGCTTTTTTGCAACAACGGCAATAAATTGCGTGTTAGCAAAAAAGGCGCATTGAGATTGACCTGTAGCGAGCTAAACCAGCGTTCGGGCGCCAGACACGCGATTGGCTCCAGAAATTCAAGCAGAGCGGCATTGTGCAGCAGGCCATCCAACTTGCCATAATGTTCCTCAAGGGTTTGGGCCAGTTGTTGGTAGTGTTCGGGGGTGGCGCCAAGCAAGTCCAGGGGAAAAATGGCCGGCTGCGCGTTGGGTACTTCGGCCTGAATTTCATCATACACCGCTTCCAGAGCTGGAATGTTTTTATCCAATAGCACCACTTTCGCGCCGCTGGCCGCACAGGCTTTGGCGGCTACCTTTCCCAATACACCGGCGGCGCCGGTAATGACAATCACTCTGCCTGCCAACGTATCGGCAGCAGGCGTGGGCAGGGTTAAGACAGCCATTTCAGCAAATCATTGGGCGTTTGCAGCACCTCATCCGCGCCCCAGGAAAAAGGATCCTCATCCGGGGCCAGATAGCCGTAAGCGGCGGCAAGGGTCCCCATGCCCGCCCGTTTTCCCGCTTCGATATCCCGGGCGTGATCACCCACATAAACGCAATGGGCCGGGGAAATGTTCATGGCCTGGCAAGCCGTCCATAAAGGTTCCGGATGGGGTTTGCCCTTGACCGTATCATCGCCAGCAATGACGCAGGCTACCCGGTGGTTTAATCCCAACTGCTCAAGAAGCGGCTCGGTCAAATAGCGCCGCTTGTTGGTGACTATGCCCCATACCAGCCCCCGGTTTTCGATTTCCTCCAGCACCTTGTCCATTCCTTCAAAAAGACGGGTCCGCTCGGCCACATGATCGCTATAGGTTTCTCTCAGTTTGGCCATGCGCTTGGCGAACACTTCTTGATCCTGAGATTCGCCGAAAGCCAGCCGGACCATGCCGGGCGCGCCGTAGGAAACCGCGGGTTTGATCATCCCCGCCGGCAAAGGCTGACGGCCTTCCTCAATCAAAACGCTATTGAGGGCATAAGCAAGATCGGGCAGCGTATCTAGAAGCGTGCCATCCAAATCAAATAAAATGCCGGTTAATTCAGCCACGGGTTTTCTCAAACGCCATCAAGTAGTTCACATCAATGTCTTTACCCAAACGGAATCGTTTGCTGATTGGATTGTATTCAATTCCGCGAATTACCAAAGGCTCCAGATCCACTACCCTGGCCCAAGCCGTCAACTCCGAAGGGCGGATGAATTTTTCATATTCATGGGTACCTTTGGGTATCAAATTAAGAATATACTCCGCGCCAACAATCGCCAAGGCATAAGCTTTCAAAGTGCGGTTGAGGGTGGAAAAAAACACCTTGCCGCCGGGTTTGACCAACTCAGCGCAGGCATGAACTATGGAAGCAGGGCGGGGTACGTGCTCGAGCATTTCCATGCAGGTCACCACGTCAAAACTTTCCGGCATTTCCTGGGCCAGTTCCTCGGCGGAAACAGTGCGGTATTTGACGGAAGTCACCCCCTCGTCCAGGGCATGCAGATCGGCCACATTCACCAAATCTTCGCTGAGATCGATTCCGAGCACCTCGGCGCCTTCCCGCGCCAAGGCTTCGCTTAAAATACCGCCGCCGCAACCAACGTCCACGATTTTTTGTCCCTTGATATCGGTAAATTCGCTGATGAATTGCAATCTTAATGGATTGACTTGGTGCAAGGTTCGGAACTCTCCGGTAGGGTCCCACCAGCGCTCGGCCTTGGCGCCGAATTTTTCAATTTCTTCCGGATGGACGTTATCTGCATTCATGGTTTCAAAGGGGTTGTGATAATTTCATTTGCCATTCGCTGATTTCTCCCGAAAGTGACGGCCAATCGATGGTGGTTAATTGGCGCTCAGAGAGCAACCGTTTCCCGCCCACCCACACATCGGAAATTTGATGACGGCCGGCAGCATAGACAATTTGGGCAACGGGATCATAAAGCGGTTGGGTTTCGGGATCGGCTAAATCAATCGCCACCAGATCCGCCCATTTACCCGGCTCCAGAGAACCCATCTGCTCGTCCAAGCCGAGTAATCGAGCGCCCTCGATAGTAGCCATCGCCAAGGCACTTTCCGCGGGTAATGTTTCAGGATCTCCACAGATGCCTTTCGCCAGCAATGCCGCAGTACGCATTTCCCCAATCATGTCAAGATCATTGTTACTGGCGGCGCCATCGGTCCCCAAACCTACCGGGATTCCAGCTTCCAGCCAATGATTGACTGACGCTAACCCACTGGCCAGTTTCATGTTCGACTGCGGGCAATGAACGATACCCGCGCCGGAATCAGCTATTAAAGCGAGTTCTTGATCCTCACAGTGGACCATGTGAACGGCGATCAACCGATCATTGACCAAACCCAGTTGTTGGAGCCTGGCTAAAGGCCGCTGCCGGTATCGATCCAGGCTTTCGCTAATTTCCACCCGGGTTTCGTGCAAATGCATGTGAACTTTCAGCTGGTGGCGGGATGACAAATCCGCGATTTGCCCAAACATTTCGTTGCTTACCGAATAGGGCGCGTGAGGGGCCAACAGCCAAGTAATCTCATCATCAGCCGGCATCGATTGCAGTAAATGGGTATTTTTCTCGAAATATTCTTCCGGCGACCGGGCCCAGGGGGTGGGAAAGTCCACGAAAATCAAACCGATAGCCGCCCGCAGCCCGATCTCCTTGACAACTTTTGCCGTCACATCGGGAAAAAAATACATATCATTGAAACAAGTGGTACCGCAGCGCAGCATTTCCGCCAGGGCCAATTGGGTACCCACCCGGACAAAGTCCTCATCCACCCAACGTAGTTCCCGGGGCCAAATGTGTTCGTTGAGCCATGCCATCAAAGGCAGATCATCGGCAATCCCACGGAACAAGGTCATCGCGGCGTGGGTATGGGCATTAATCAACCCGGGTATCACGGCATGATTGGGGAGTCGGATTTGTTCTTTGGCCTGAAACCGGCTTTCCGCTGCCTGGCAGGAACACACGGCCACGATTTTACCGTCGCGGATCGCCAGGGCGTGATCGAGCAGTCGCTTTCCCGCGGGAACGACCGGTATAATCCAGCGGGGAAAAATCAAGCTATCAATCGATTCCACGGATAAACCTTATCCATCAGTGAAACCGTTTAATCTAGCACGGAACTTTATTTAATGCACGATACACCGAATGATCAAAATCAACATGATCAAGTCCGCGCTCTGCGCTGGTCCGATGAAGGATTGACCGTTCTGGATCAGCGCTTGCTTCCGGAAAAAGTTCAATATCACTTATGCACTCAAGCTGCTCAAGTCGCTAAGGCCATTCGCACCATGCAAGTCCGGGGCGCTCCCGCCATCGGAATTGCCGCCGCTTATGGCGTGGTTTTGGCGGCACGCCAATGCTGGCAGACTCACGGCAAACAGTGGAAGAATGCCATAAAAACAGACATAGATAGCCTGGCGCATTCCAGACCCACGGCCGTCAATTTGTTTTGGGCCTTGGACAGAATGGGTAAAGTCATAAATTTTATAGATGGCAATCCTGAAGCGCCTTTATTAAAAGAAGCCCGGGCAATTCATCAGGAAGACATTGAAGCCAACCGGATCATGGGTGCGTCGGGCGCGCACTTGATTGGATCAATCCAGGGGATATTAACGCATTGCAATACTGGCTCTTTGGCTACGGGAGGGTATGGGACAGCTTTGGGCGTGATTCGGAGTCTCTGGCAAAGGATAGGAACTTCTGAGGAGATACAGATTTTCGCCACGGAAACCCGGCCCTGGCTCCAAGGCGCGCGCCTGACTTTGTGGGAATTGGAACAAGATCAAATTCCCGCCACCCTGATTGCCGATTCCGCCGCGGCTTTTCTGATGCAACAAGGGAGGGTTCAGTGGGTCGTTGTCGGCGCGGACAGAATTGCCGCCAATGGCGACGTGGCCAATAAAATCGGCACCTATGCGCTTGCCATTGCCGCACGCCAACACGGCGTCGGCTTCATGGTAGTCGCTCCCACCAGCACCATTGACTGGCATCTGCCGCAAGGCAGATTGATTCCCATTGAGCAGCGGGAAGATAAGGAACTGCTTCCTGAATATTACCGGCGCACTGATAGCCTGGCCAAAGCCTGGAACCCGGTTTTTGACATCACCCCGGCGGAACTTATTTCGGCTATCGTAACTGAAAAGGGTGTGATTACAAGACCTGATTCATCTTCCATGAAAAAGCTCTTGCAAAATGTTTGAAGTTGCCCTGTTTGAACCTGAAATCGCACCCAATACCGGCAATATCATGCGCCTGTGCGCCAATACCGGCTGCCGCTTGCATCTCATCGAGCCGTTGGGATTTGACTTGGATGAAAAAAAATTGCGAAGGGCCGGGCTTGATTATCGGGATATGACAGTTATTCATTGTCATCGCGATTTCCAGGATTTTCTTGAATCAATCAATAACAGACGCCTGTTCGCTTTTACCACCAAAGCCACCCAATACTACTGCGATGCTCAATTTTTACCGGGTGATGTTTTGTTGTTCGGCCCCGAGACGCGGGGCTTGCCCGCCAACATTTTAGATAGACTCCCACCGGAACATAAACTGCGGCTACCCATGGTGGAAGGTAGCCGCAGCTTGAATCTTGCCAATACCGTAGCCGTTAGTGTGTACGAAGCTTGGCGTCAGCAACGATTCATTCACGGACAGTAAAGTTTCTTCAAGCTTTTTAGCTTGTAAGGAATTTTTACAACGTAGCAAAGGAATAACCTTAAACATAAATCAACTAATTGATTTATTTGTGAAAGTCAATTTGTGGCTTGAATTTTGCTTAAAAAATAATATCGTCTTTTTTTAAGTTTTAAATTCAATTTTGAATTGAGTTTGCATATAAGCATATAATATGTGCAATGTAAGAATACTCTTATTATTTTATAATTTAACTCGCATCTTCCAGATAAAAAGAACCCATGATCTGTTGCAATGGTGGCATACGATAAGGCTATAAGACATCCTCAAATCTTAGCTTAGCTCTTAAATTCACTCGGCTAGATATAACGCACCCAACTACAACGTAGGTTAGAGAATCATGTACAAAAAATTCTATCGATTTTCCGCAGAACCTTTTCGCTTGACGCCTGATCCTAGTTTCTGTTTTCCCCATCGCAGCTATGAAAAAGCGAAAGCCTACATGCAATATGCCTTGGACTGCGCGGAAGGGTTTGTCATTGTCACAGGGAATCCGGGCACCGGAAAGACCACGTTGATTCATGATCTCATCAACAGTCTCGACCGGAACAATATCAAAGCCTGCGCCATCACTAACACCCTTCAACTGCCTGATGACGTTCTACGAACCGTTGCCTTATCTTTTGAACTGAAGGTAGAGGGTTTGAGTAAACCACAAATTGTCGAACGTCTTTCAGATTTTCTTGTGCAGCAACATAAGAAAAATCTGCAAACATTGTTGATTGTCGATGAAGCGCAGGATTTTTCTCTGCTTGCCTTGGAAGAACTCCGTTTGCTTACCAATATGCAAATGGATAATAAACCTTTAATCCAAATTTTCCTGGTTGGACAAGAGGGGTTGCGGGATTTGATCCAATGGCCCGTACTCGAACAACTTAGACAACGGGTAGTAGCCACTACCCACTTAGACCCACTAGAACTGAATGAAACCGAAGCCTATATCAAACACCGATTGAAGAAGGTGGGATGGCATAGAAATAACCCCATTATCAGGCCTGAAGTTTATCCCTTGATTCAGGAATTCAGTGGCGGTGTTCCCAGGCTTATCAATTTAGCCTGTAACAGGCTATTACTAAGCAGTGCGGTAGAAGGTAAAAATGAAGTTACCATTGAAGATGCCATGACTGTCATTAGTGAGCTGCTTAATGAAGGACTGGGACACCAGGAAGCCCTGGCAACCTATAAGGAAATCAAGAAAGAAGAAGAGAAACAATTGGTTGTAGGCCCGGGGGATGGCTCTGGGGATCCTGAGTTACATCAAACCGGCCTCAAACCTGCTTTTGCGCCCCCCGGTGTTGCCGATGAAAGAACCGCTATCTATGAAGAAAAACTGGTCAACCCTGAATCTGTAACCAGTAAAAACCTATCTGCCATTAACCGTTTCAAAGCCTTTGTTAGCAAAGCTGTAAAAAATACTAAAAAGCTTTTCTCTGATAAGTGGCCCTACTTTGTCACGGGGTTAAGCTTGGCTGTATTGTTGTTGGTAGTTTTTTGGTTCAAACCCTCCGAAAATCCATCCACGATTCGGGAAACGATATCTATCACCCAAAATTCGGCTGCCACCAACCAAAGAGCCTCATCGGAGACTATCTCTACGGTCAAAAAAACATTGGGAACATCGTCTTCGGATTCTGAAGCCCTGGGACTCAATGATCCTTTAATGAAATCCGTCATGGAAGACGTGATTAAAGATATCTATGGCGCATCTTCTACGAAGGCTTCAAACGCGAACTAGGCCGAAAAAAAGGCGCTCGGAGCTTTCGAGCGCCTTTTCGTTTTCCAGCAGGATTAGCGAATTCTTGCCAGCAACCCTTCCAACTGGTCCAGATCACTATAATCAATCAACAGTTTACCCTTGCCGCTTTTACTGTGACGGATTGTCACTCTAGCACCTAATTTGCTGGAAAGGTCTTCCTGCAGCCGCTGAATATCTGGATCTAATCGTTGGGTTTTAGGCAGCACCGGAGAAGAGGATTGCTGATATTTTCTAACCAGTTGTTCCGTCGCCCTGACTGTCATCTTGCCATCGGCAACTTTTAAAGCAGCTTCTACCTGCTTTTCTCCCACCAGCCCCAAAAGCGCCCGGGCATGGCCCATTTCAATCCGTCCTTCCTGTAACAGCTTTTTAACTTTCGGCTGTAATTCCAAAAGCCGGAGTAAATTGGTAATGGAAGCTCTGGATTTCCCTACCGCTTCCGCCAGCTGTTGATGGGTCATGTCGAATTCTTCCAGCAAGCGACACAGAGATTCTGCTTGTTCCAAGGGGTTTAGATCTTCCCGCTGGATATTTTCGATTAGCGCCACCGCCAATGCGACGCGGTCGTCCATTTCCCGAATGACTACCGGAATTTCACTCAAACCGGCAATGTGGGCGGCCCGCCAACGCCTTTCTCCGGCAATCAATTCAAATTCATCCGTGCCCTTGGCGCGCACGACAATGGGTTGAACCACGCCGTGGGCTTTGATGGAATCAGCCAGTTCCTGTAACTTGTCCAAATCCAGGTCTTTACGGGGTTGATAGCGCCCAGGCTCGATTTTATTGAGGGGCAGGGTTTGGGTGGGCGTGACCGGAGTCGTAGCTGCGTCTCCCAGCAGGGCATCCAATCCACGGCCCAGTCCCCGCTTTTTAATTGCCATGAGTATTCTCCATCACAACCTCATCCCGGCGCACCAATTCACTGGCCAAGGCCAGATATGCCTGGGCGCCGCGAGAGGATTTATCGTAATGAATCACTGGCAACCCATGGCTTGGCGCTTCCGCAAGACGGATATTCCGGGGAATGCAGGTGCGAAGCAATTTGTCAGCAAAATGGCCCTGTAGCTGATCTGAAACGTCTTTGGTCAAGCGGCTTCTCGGATCGTACATGGTGCGCAGTAAACCTACCAACGATAATTTCGGATTCACCGTTTTGCGGATATTGGCCAATGTTTCCATCAAGGCGGATAATCCTTCCAGAGCATAGTATTCGCATTGCATCGGTATCAGCACACCGTGGGCGGCAACCATGGCGTTCAAAGTCAGCATATTCAGGGAGGGTGGGCAATCAATCAAAATGTATTGATAGTTTTCCTTCACTGCTGACAAGGCTTGGGCCAATCTTCTTTCCCGCTTGTCGGCGGTCATCAATGCCACTTCCGCCGCCGTCAGATCCGAATTTGCCGGAATAATATCAAAGTTGAAATCCTTCAGCGACAAAATAACCTCTTCTGTTTCCGCTTCCTCCAGAAGCAAATCACAGCAGTTTAACTTCACCGATTCTTTGTCCACGCCGCATCCCATGGTGGCATTTCCCTGGGGATCAATGTCCACCAATAATACCTTACGCTTCGTCAGCGCCAGGGAGGCGGCCAAATTAACGCTGGTCGTGGTTTTGCCAACGCCGCCTTTTTGATTGGCCACCGCAATAATTTTCGTCATGGGGTACAAGGAGCTTCAATTTCCACAAGATGGCGCTCTGCTTCCAGTCCCGGCACGGTCACGGGTTTGACCTGGTAATTCGCCATCGCCAAGGTTTCCAGTTCTGTTTTGGGATGCTTTCCCTTCATCGCAATAAATTTGCCTCCCGGCTTGATTAAATGACGGCAACGGTCAAAACCAACCGCCACTTGTGCAAATGCGCGGGTAACCACCGTATCAAATTTTTCCTTGGGTTGGAATTGTTCCACCCGGGATTGAATCGCTTCCACATGACTTAGCTTTAATTCGAGCGCGGCCTGGCGGACAAAGCGGATTTTCTTTGCTGAGGCATCCAACAGGACAAATTTCTGTTCCGGTTCGAAAATCGCCAGAGGAAGTCCCGGAAAACCCGCGCCGGTTCCCACATCCAAAATTCTGTTTCCATGCAAAAAAGGGCGAACAGTCAGACTATCGAGAATGTGAAGCGTAACAAATCCTTTCTGGTCCGTCACGGTCGTCAAGTTGAAAACCTTGTTCCAGCGTTGAAGGAGCCCAAACAACTGCTCAAGCTTTTCCATTCTCTCCGGCGCTGGCTCCAGGGACAACGCTTTCAAGCCGGATATCAGTTCCTGATCAATAGAGATCATGCACTTTTCTTTTTCAAATGAACCAGCAACAGAGAAACCGCCGCTGGCGTAACGCCGGGAATTCTGGCTGCCTGGCCTAAAGTGACTGGTTTTAGCGCCGTCAATTTTTCCCTGACTTCTTGAGACAGCCCCGATACGTCTTGATAGTTCATGTTCTCCGGCAAAGGCAGCGCTTCATAGCGGCGGGTGCGTTCGATTTCCGTTTGCTGGCGCTGGATATACCCCGAATACTTGGCTTGAATTTCCACCTGTTCCAAAACCTTGTCATCCGAGTCATCGTCGGCCAGCAATCCCAAAGCCAGCAGTTGATTTACGGTTACTTCCGGACGGCGCAACAATTCCGCTAAATTGGCTTCCCGCTGAAGCGGATTCTTCAAAAATTCCGACAACTTTTCTGCAGCGGAGTCGGAAGTTCTGATCCAGGTAGTTTCCAGTTGTTTTTGTAACGCTTCAATCGCTTCTTGCTTGCGTTGGAATGCCGCCCATCTCTGGTCATCCACCAATCCCAATTCACGCCCCTTTTCCGTCAAGCGCAGATCGGCATTATCCTCCCGCAGCAGCAAACGGTATTCCGCCCGGCTGGTAAACATGCGGTAGGGTTCCAAGGTTCCGCGGGTAGTCAAATCATCAATCATGACGCCGATATAGGCTTCATCCCGTCTCGGCCACCAAGGTTCCAGATCCCTGGCCTTGCGGGCCGCGTTGAGACCGGCAATCAAACCCTGGGCGGCGGCTTCTTCGTAACCGGTCGTGCCATTGATCTGCCCGGCAAAAAACAGATTTTCCATGGCCTTTGTTTCCAAACTCGGCTTGAGTCCCCTGGGATCGAAATAGTCGTATTCGATAGCGTACCCCGGACGGGTGATGTGGGCTTTTTCAAAGCCTGGAATCGAACGAATGAATGCCATTTGCGTGTCGAAAGGCAGGCTGGTGGAGACCCCGTTGGGATAAACCTCGTGGGTTTCCAGGCCTTCCGGTTCCACAAAAATTTGATGGGACTCGCGCTCGGCAAACCGCACTACTTTATCTTCAATGGAAGGGCAATAACGGGGTCCTGTTCCTTCAATGGCGCCCGTGAACATGGGGGAGCGGTCCAGACTGCCACGGATAATCTCGTGGGTCCGGCGGTTGGTCCGGGTGATGTAACAAGATACCTGCCGGGGATGATGTTCCGGCTTTCCCAAAAAAGAAAACACCGGCACCGGTTCATCCCCCGGTTGTGGTTCCATGACGCTGTAATCCAGGCTGCGCCCATCAAGCCGTGGTGGCGTACCGGTCTTGAGCCTGCCTACTTGAAAATCCAGCGCCCGCAATCTCTCTGCCAGCGCGTTGGAAGGACTATCTCCGGCGCGCCCACCCTGATAGTTCGCTGGACCAATATGAATCACGCCGCCAAGAAATGTACCGACTGTCAAAACCACACAACGGGCGCGAAAACGTAGCCCCATTTGTGTCACCACCCCGGCGGCACGGTAATTTTCCACCATCAAATCGGAAACCGATTGCTGAAAGAGACACAAATTAGGCTGGTTTTCCAGCGCCTGACGGATCATTTTCTTGTATAAAAGCCGGTCGGCCTGGGCCCGGGTGGCACGCACCGCCGGTCCCTTGGAAGCATTAAGAATGCGGAATTGAATCCCGGCGTGATCGATGGCCTGAGCCATCACCCCACCCAAGGCGTCAATCTCCTTGACCAAATGCCCTTTGCCAATGCCGCCAATCGCCGGGTTACAGCTCATTTGTCCCAAGGTTTCAATATTCTGGGTCAGAAGCAACGTTTTAGCGCCGCTGCGGGCCGCGGCCAAGGCCGCCTCCGTACCTGCATGGCCACCGCCAACGACAATGACATCGAAAGTTTGCTCAAATTCCATGGTATGAACTAAGCTTGAAAATCATTATTGAAAAAACATTATACAGCGCCACCGTGGAAGACACCCTAAGACATCTCCTGGATACTGCCTCACAAATCATATTAGGCAAGCGCCGGCAAATTGAACTGGCGGTTTGCTGCCTGCTGGCCCGGGGCCATCTATTGATTGAGGATATTCCCGGTGTCGGTAAAACCACCCTGTCTCATACCTTGGCCAAATTGTTGGGATTGAGTTACCAAAGAGTCCAGTTCACCAGCGATCTGTTGCCCGCCGATATCCTGGGCGCCATGATCTTCGATAGTCAGACCAATTCCTTTACCTTTCATCCCGGCCCCATTTTCAACCAAGTGGTGCTGGCCGATGAAATCAACCGCGCATCCCCCAAGACCCAAAGCGCGCTGCTGGAAGCCATGGAGGAATATCAGGTCAGTATTGAAGGACACACCCATCCACTGCCGCAGCCCTTCTTCGTCATCGCCACCCAAAATCCAGTCCATCAGACCGGTACCTTTCCGCTGCCGGAATCTCAATTAGACCGGTTTTTGATGCGGATTTCCCTGGGATATCCAGACCGCCAGGCAGAAAGAGCTTTACTCAAAGGAGAGTCCCGTCATCAATTGCTGCAAAATCAGCCTGCCTGCATGACGCCCGATCAATTGATTGCCATGCAAAGACAAGTCCAGACCATTTATGTTTCCGCCCCTTTGCTGGATTATGTTCAGGATTTGCTGGAATACAGCCGGCAATCGCCGGAATATCCGCTGGGACTTTCTCCCCGGGCGGGACTGTCTCTGTTGCAAGCCGCCAAAGCCTGGGCCTATATGCAAGGACGCAACAGTGTGTACCCTGAAGATGTCCAGGCCATTTTAGCGCCGGTCGCGGCTCACAGACTGCAATCGGCCACTGGAATCGTGGATTTGGACAATTGTATCCAACCCTTGTTGAATCACGTACCCATTCCTTAAACGTATTTGTGGCCTCTTCCCTGACCTTGCGTCAACGTTTCAATATTCAACGCTTCCTGCGAGGCGAGCGTTACGGGCGGGAAACCATCACCCTCAATCATCGCCGGATTTTTATCCTGCCCACCCGGGCAGGGTTGGGATTTTTTTTATTGTTACTTTTACTATGGCTGACTTCAGCCAACTATAACAATAACCTGGGCTATATTCTTGCCTACCTGCTGGCAAGCATGGGCATGGTATCCATTATTCATGCCTATCGCCAATTGGTAGAGCTTAAGATCCACCCGGAAACCATCAACCCGGTTTTTGCCGGTGAGAAGGCATTGTTTACGCTCACCATAAATAATCCTTCCCCCCGGCGGCGGGAAGCCATCACTGTCACTCACTACCTGGCTAATTCCCAGCAAGTATCCTTCGATTCCAATGATACTCGGATGATCCAAATACCTTTATCCAGCCATCGGCGCGGCAAATTCAAAGTGGGTACCGTCACCCTGGCGACGGTTTACCCCTTGGGTCTATTTCGAGCCTGGGCGCCGCTGAACTTTGATCTGGAATGGTGGGTGTATCCTAAACCAGCAGCCAATTCCCTGCCTTTGCCTCATAACCAAAAAAACCGCCGGCAATCCCGGGAGGCTACCGACCGCGATTTCGAGGGTTTTAAAACCTATCAACCCGGCGATTCTCTCAAGCAAATTCATTGGAAAGGCCTTGCCAAAGGCCAAGGACTTCACAGCAAGCAATTTCAAGACGAACCGGAGCCCAATGAAGACCTTTGGCTGGATTGGCAGAAGGTGCCGGGAAAAGATACCGAAGCCCGGTTGAGCCAACTATGCCGTTGGCTTTTGGAAGCGGAGCAAAGCGGAAAGCGTTATGGTTTAACCATGCCGCTGGCTTCCTTGCCTCCCGATCAAGGAAAAAACCACCTTCACGCTTGTTTGCAATTATTGGCGGTATACCCCCATGGCTAGTGTCATCATGCCAGTTTCCCCGTCCCGTCAATTGAGGTATGTAAAACCCGGGACGAAGTCGGGTTATATGCTCCACGAAATTGCAAATACCCGTTTTTTTCTTTTCGTCCTGATGGGGGTGATTCTCCCGCATATATTTCATCTACTCTGGCTGCATCTTGCCATTTTCACTTTGTTTTGGGGGTGGTGCTGGACTGCCGTCTCTTATCCCAAACGGCTACCCTCCCGCCTCGGGTTAATCCTGTTGACCTTACTGAGCGCAGCAGCCGTCTTGTTAATCAGCCGTGGTAATTTCACCCTGGAAACCAGCATCGGGCTTTTAATCACCGGCCTGGGATTGAAGTTATTGGAGTTGAAACAACGCCGGGATTTTTACATTGCGGTTTTTCTGTCGTGGTTTGTAACGCTGACCCAATTTTTATTTGATCAGTCCCTATGGATGGCGGGCTACGCCATTCTTTCAACTTTATTCTTATCCGCCGTTTTAATTCTGCAAAACAGCCATCGCACTCGTTTGAAATCAGCGCTAAACACCGCAGTTTGGCTATTCCTGCCGGCTTTACCGTTGATGTTGATCCTGTTCCTGTTTTTTCCCCGCTTGCCCGGGCCTTTCTGGAGCCTGCCCCTGACAAGTGGTCAGGCAAAAACTGGCTTGAGTGACTTTATGGAACCTGGAGCCATCAGCCGGCTGTCCCAATCTTCGGAAGTTGCCTTCCGGGTGGAGTTTCTAGGCGATTTACCGCCTCCCTCCCAACGTTATTGGCGAGCTCAGGTTTTTTGGCGTTTCGATGGCAGGCGTTGGCTACCGTTGCCGGATAATCAAGTATTGGCATTCAACCGTCATCCTCAAGGAAAAGGACGGGAATATCAATACACGGTAACGTTGGAACCCCATAATCAAAATTGGTTATTTTCATTGGGCATACCTGCCAGTGTTCCAAAAATCGCGGTATTAACCCAGGATTGGACGCTGCGAGCCCGAAAAGCGATTGACGAGCGCGTTCTTTATACTCTGAAGTCCTATGAAAGCTATCAATTCCCCCCTTTAACCGCCGAAGAAAGGCAATTGGCGTTACAGTTGCCATTTCCGCCTTCCCAAAAAGTGCAATCATTGTTGGCTCAATGGAAACAGCAAAGCAAAAAGGACCTGGAGATCGCTAAGGCAGCCATGGGTTTCTTCCGCCGCAACGGTTTTGTTTATACGCTCAATCCTACGCCGTTACATCACAATTTCATTGAACGTTTTTTATTTGAAACCCGGCAAGGTTTTTGTGAACACTACGCCGCTGCTTTTGTATATCTGATGCGGGCATCAGGCATACCCGCCCGGGTTGTCGGAGGGTATATGGGGGGATATTTCAATCCGGTGGGAAATTTTATCGAAGTCTATCAAGCCAATGCCCATGCATGGGCGGAAATTTGGATATCGGGCAAGGGCTGGACCCGTTTCGATCCAACTCAAATGGTAGCGCCTGCCTACATGGAACAGGCGCTGAATATGCCCGTGCCGGGTCTGGCGGAATATTTGCATTTTAGAAATACCGATGGCATCTCAAAGCGCTTTTCAGCTAGCTCTGACTTCTGGCGAAAAATGCGGTATAGCGTTTTGACCCTTTGGTCCACACTCAACCACAGTTGGCACCGTTGGGTTTTGGGGTTTGATACGGATCATCAACAACAATTGTGGCAATGGTTGCAGTACTGGAAATCTCTTTTGACGGTTGCGGTGGTAGCAATTATCTCAATGTTATTGATTGCTTGGTTTTTGCTTCGCCAGCATTCTAGGGTGGATCCTGTTCAGCGGCTGTATCAGCGATTTTTAGCCAAATTATCCAAACGAGGAATTTCCAAAACGCCTTCACAATCCCCTTCTTGCTTTGCTGACAAGGCCGCTGCTCTCTGTCCTGATCAGGCAACATTGATTCGGCAAATCACCTCCGAATATTTAGCGTTGCGTTATGGCCGTAAAAGCAACCATAAACAATTACAAAGATTAATTTCACAACTTAATTAACATAGAAGTTTTTTAAGAAAGAAGATTATCTTTGTTACTACGGAAGGTTTTTTGCTGTATAATCTTAATTTTACTATATAAAACAATAATTTATGTTTAATTTTTCTTGTTTGGAACACTGTGTGAAAGTGCGAATGAATTGTGGATAAAATGGGAAAATAAAATATCCACAAAAATATTGCTATTTATCCACAAGGTTTGAAACGTTTTATTCTAAATTGAACAAAAATTATCTTTTTTGAGTCAATGAAGCTATCATTAACGTTTTAGCAGAATTCCTTTAAGGCTATAGATTTATGCAAGTATCTGAAAATAAAGTTGTTTCTATCCACTACACCCTAAAAAACGACGCTGGCGAAGTCATCGATTCTTCCACTGGCCGTGATCCGCTCACCTATCTACATGGCGCGGGTAACATCATTCCTGGTCTGGAAAAAGCATTGGCTGGCAAGGATAGCGGGGAACATGTGGATGTCAGCATCGCTCCCGAAGAAGCCTATGGCGCACGTAACGAATCTTTAATACAGTCTGTTCCTAAAGCGGCTTTTGAAGGTGTGGACAAGATTGAGCCTGGCATGCAATTTCAAGCTCAAACCCCTTCTGGAATGCAGGTGTTGACTGTTGTTGAAGTGAAAGACGACGAAGTCGTGGTGGATGGTAATCACCCCCTTGCCGGCCAAACTCTTCATTTTTCGGTGGATATCGCCGAGGTCAGAGACGCCACCGAAGAAGAGCTGTCCCACGGACATGCTCATTAATTAAGCAAAGTCTAATTCATTTCAGACTTTCTACAGCACAAGGACGTGCCGGCAAAATCAAACTATCGGGGGTTTGTTTCTTCAAATCTCCATAGTTTGTTTGCGGGAAAACGGGCAAGAGAATGGATTCTTCATCACCCCTTATAGATAATCTGGCCATTCCAGTCCATCGGCACCTGGATTAGCGCTGTCATTACCTTTCAATGCTGCAGTGGATTTTACTGCGTGGCTATTTCCCGATTCACCTTTCAAGAGCTTGTTCGCGGTCAATGTATTGAACAGGTTACGCCAAGAATGGTTGAACTAAACGACTTGTTCTTGTATCAACCTTTCCTACGTATTATCTTAAACGACTTTGACTCCCTTCCTAATAGACAGATTACGGCAAAAATAAGAGGAAGCCATGCGGAACTGGAAAAAGCTAGCAATTATCACTGGAGCAGGGATTGTTACTCTCGGTTTACTTCTGTTAATCGGGGGATTACTGCTCAGCCATTTCCTGATTGATTTATGGTGGTTTAATTCCCTGGATTTTGGTGGTTATTTCTGGCTTAAGCTTCTCTACCGTTACATTCTGTCAGGCTTGGTGACCCTCTTTTTCTTTGCCATTTTCTTTCTCAATTTTTGGGTTGCTTCGGGATTTTTAGGCTTTCAGTCAGGCCGCCAATCGCAACCCTCCATCATCCGCAAATTCCAGACCGGGGCGATGGAGGTGTATACACCACTGTCATTGGTCTTGGCCATAATCATTGCGGTGCCTTTTTATAAGCAATGGCAGATGGGCCTACTCTATTTTTTTGGACCGGCTGCGCAAATAGATGATCCGGTCTATGGCTTGGATGTCAGCTTTTATCTTTTTGATTTGCCCATATATTTTATCATTCAAAGGGGTCTAATGATTACGTTTGCCATTTTATTAGTGGCAACGGCACTGTTGTATTGGGTCGAACATAAAATCATCCCACAAAGAAAACAAGCGTTTCCTTCCGGTGCCAAAATTCATCTAACGATTCAAGCGGTTTTAATGGTACTGATTATTGGTTGGGGGTTTATGCTCCAACGCTTTGAGCTTTTATATGTCAGCCGCCACGAACCCGTATTCTTTGGTCCAGGATTTGTAGAGATCCGTTATCTTTTACCCTTAATCTGGCTGGCGCTTTTTACCTTTTTGGGCGCGGCATTCAGTGCCATTTTTTATGCACACAAAAGAAAAGGGATGTGGTTAGGGCTCATTTTCTTTTGTGTATTTGTGGTAGTGCAAGGCCTTCGTTATGTCGAGCTTATTCCAGCCTTGTTGGAGCAATACATCGTCAAGGCCAATCCAGTCACTACCGAAGGCGTGTTCATGAAGAACAACATTGAGGCCACCCTTCACGCTTACAATTTGGACGAAGTTTCTACAGTCAATTTCCAAATCAGCTTGAGGCCAGAGGAGGATATTGGGGAAAGTGCTCAAGATTACATCACTAATATTCCAGTGTGGGACGAGAATTTTCTTTATGACGTATATCAACAACTGCAAGGCCTCAGACCGTACTACCGGTTCAGTCCCGTGGATGTGGCCCGTTATACCATCCAGGGACGCGTACAGCAGGTCAACCTGGCTGCACGCGAGATTAACTTGACCAATCTCCCAAGGGAGGCAGCGGAAACCTGGGAAAACCAGCACTTGCGTTATACCCATGGGTTTGGCGTAGTGATGACGCCGGCAGCCCAAAAAGGGGACCGTCCCATGGAATGGTACATTCGTGACCTGACCCTATATTCCCCAGTGGGATTCAAAATCGAAACCCCGGATATTTATTACGGCCAAGAAAATCTGGACTATGTCATTGTTCCCAATGAACTGGAAGTGGCCGAAGTTGCTGGAACTCAAATTAATCCCGCTAAATATCATGGCGGTGGCGGTGTTGAAATTAAATCCTTATTTCGCAAGCTTATTTCCGCCGTTTATTTTAAAGATCCTAAAATCTTTTTCTCCATCAATATCAGTGAGGAAAGCCGACTGCGTATCCGCCGCAATATTTTGGAGCGGGTACAGGAGTTGGTGCCGTATATTCACATCGATAGCGATCCTTACGTTGTGGTGACGGCTGACAGGCTTTACTGGGTCATCGACGGCTATACCACATCCGACTGGTATCCGGTCTCCAAGCCGATGGTGCTCTCTGCCAGTGGTCAGTCAGAAAGCTTGATGGAGATCAATTACATCAGAAATTCCGTCAAGATTGTTGTGGATGCTTACGACGGCCACGTGGATTTTTATATTTCCGATCCCAACGATCCTATTATTCGGGCTTATTCCCGGGCATTTCCTGGCGTATTTCAATCCATCAGAACCATGCCCAGGGATTTGCAGGCCCAGCTTCGCTACCCCCGGGATTTTTTTAAGCTACAAATGCAAATTTATGCCAAATATCACCAACTGGAACCAGAACTTTTTTATCAACAGGCCGAAACCTGGGATTTCGCCAAAGAGAAAGATGTCCCCAAAAAACCCTATTACCTGACGGTGCAATTGGTGGAAAAATCCCATCCCCATTTACAGCCATTTGTCCAAATTAGCCCCATGACTCCGATTGGCCGGGATAATCTCAGTGCCTTGGCCATTGCTGGTGTTCGGGATCTGCAAGAATCTCCCTATCAACCAGAACTGGTGGTATATAAATTCAAAAAGGAAATTCAAGTGGATGGACCGGCCCAAATCAATGCTTTGATCGATCAGGATCCGGAGGTTTCCGCAGAGTTTACTTTATGGGATCAACGCGGCTCAGTGGTGAAGCGGGGACGGATTATTGTTCTTCCTGTGGGACATTCTGTGTTATATGTCCAACCCGTGTATTTGATCTCTGAGGCGGAAACCAAAATCCCTCAATTGACACGGGTGATTGTTTCCATGGGCAATGTGGTGGTGATGGAACGGTCTTTGGATGAAGCTTTTGCTAAATTGCGTCAAGAGTTGATAGAAAAAACCAAGAGGGAAATGGAAATGCGCGGTCCTGTGACTGGCAATCCTGCCACTGCCGCACCGGCGCATAAACACTGAGGGAAGTAAAATAAGCCCGCTCAATTGCGGGCTCCAATTCACATTAAACCGTTAAAGTTTCGACGCCGCTTTCAGTTCCTACCAGCACTACATCAGCCGGGCGTAAGGCGAAAATACCTACAGTGACGACACCGGGGATGTTATTGATGGTTTTCTCCATTTCAATGGGTTCCATGATGGACAGATTGTGGACATCGATGATTTCGTTGCCATTATCAGTACTGTAGTTCTCCCGCCATTCCGGTTGACCGCCTAATTTCACCATTTGCCTGGAAACAAAGCTGCGGGCCATGGGAATCACTTCGATGGGCAAAGGGAATTTACCCAAGATATCGACGCATTTGCCTTCATCGGCGATGCAAACGAATTTTTTACTTGCGGCGGCGATGATTTTTTCCCGGGTCAATGCGCCACCACCACCCTTGATTAACTGCAATCTGGGATTGATTTCATCGGCGCCGTCCACATAAACTTCCAGATCCCCAACAGCATTGAGGTCCAGCACTGGAATGCCCAATTTTTTAAGCCGCTCGGTGCTCATTTCCGAACTCGATACCGCGCCTTCGATTTCTGCTTTGAAATCAGCCAGAAAATCGATGAAATGATTGACGGTGGAACCAGTACCTACGCCAATAATGGGAACGCCGCGAACATATTCAATGGCGGCTTCAGCGGCTTGTCGTTTTAAATCATCAGGTGTCATGCGGGTCTCCTTAGGTTTTATAGGCTTTTTCGATTCTGTTTAGTTTTTTGTTGCCATCTCATTTGGAGAGTCCATAACGATGGCGGTTTGTGAAACCAGGTTTTACCCAGAGATAATATCGGTCTCTGACGCAAGCTGGCAACGATTATGATAACGAAATATATTGAAAGCATCCTCCGGGCTAGGGTTTACGATGTCGCAAAAGAAACCCCGCTTGATTTTGCGCCTAATTTATCTTCCCGTTTGCACAATAGCGTGTATTTAAAGCGCGAGGATTTGCAACCGGTCTTTTCATTCAAGCTCAGGGGGGCGTATAACAAAATTTGCCACTTGACGCCTTCAGAGCGGGAAAAAGGCGTGATAGCCGCCTCGGCAGGCAATCACGCCCAAGGGGTTGCCTTGGCGGCGGCAAAATTGGGTATCAGGGCATTAATCGTCATGCCAGTGACTACGCCAGAAATTAAAGTCGCGGCGGTGAAGCGGTTGAGCGCTGAAATTGAATTGTTCGGCGATAGTTATGACAGCGCCTGTGACCACGCGCTTACTTTGGCCAAGGAAAAAGGTCTGGCGTTTATTCACCCCTATGATGACCAGGATGTGATTGCTGGCCAGGGTACGATTGCCATGGAGATTCTGCGTCAATACACGGACCCGATTCATGGCATCTTTGTCCCGGTGGGTGGCGGCGGGTTGATTGCCGGGATTGCGGCTTATGTGAAATTCCTCTATCCCCAAATCAAAATTATTGGCGTGGAGCCTGAGGATGCTGCAAGCCTTTTTCATGCCTTAAAGGCCAAAAGGCGAGTGATATTGGAACATGTGGGTATTTTTGCCGATGGCGTGGCGGTCAGGCAAATAGGCAAGGAACCTTTTCGCTTGGCCAGGCAATGGGTGGATGAGGTGATTTGCGTCTCGACCGATGAAATCTGCGCCGCCATCAAGGATATTTTCGAAGATACTCGTTCCATTGTAGAACCTGCCGGCGCTCTGGCTGTGGCCGGGATAAAAAAATATGTGGAAGACACGGGTACAACCCAGGCTTGCCTGATCGCTATCGAGAGCGGCGCCAACATGAATTTTGAGCGGCTTCGATATGTGGCGGAACGCACTGAGCTGGGAGAGCATAAAGAAGCACTGCTGACGGTCACCATCCCGGAACGTCCGGGAAGTTTTTTAAGCTTTTGCCGCGCTCTGGGATTACGCGGGATTACCGAATTCAATTATCGGTTCTTTGACGAACGGGAAGCCCAGGTTTTCACCGGTATCAAGATTACCAATCAAGAAGAAAAAGACATCCTCATCCAAGACCTGAAAAATGCGGGTTTTCCGGTGCTGGATATGAGCAGTAACGAATTGGCCAAGGAACACATTCGTTACATGGTAGGCGGACATCCGCCCAAATTACTCGATGAAATTATTTTCCGGGTGGAATTTCCCGAACGCCCGGGTGCTTTGCTCAAATTCTTGACAGCGATGGGCGGGCGCTGGAATATCAGCTTGTTTCATTACCGAAGTCACGGCGCGGCCACGGGGAGGGTACTGGTGGGAGTTCAAGTGCCCAAGGATGAACGCAAATCCTTTAAACAATTTATGGACAGCGTTGGATTTGCCTATCAAGAGGAAACCGAAAATCCCGCTTATCAGTTATTTTTGGGTGGGAATCAGCTTTGCCAACTTTGAAATGAAATCCCAGTGCTGTGATTCCACCGGCATAACCGAAAGGCGGTTACCGCGTTGGAGTAGTTTGAAGCCTTCCAGTTCAGGATAGGATTTCAGTTCACTCAGAGAAATCGTCCGATCGAATTTGCCGACTAATTTTACATCCACCATGAACCAGCGTGGTTTATCCGGGCTGCTTTTGGGATCAAAATACTGGCTGTCGGGATCAAAAGCAGTGAAATCGGGATAGCCTTCCCGAACAACCTCCATCACTCCGACAATCCCCGGTTCTTTACAATTGGAGTGATAAAAAAAAGCCAAATCCCCTGGTTTCATTTGATCGCGCATCATATTCCGTGCCTGATAATTGCGAACCCCATCCCAATGGGTGGTTTGCTTTGGGCAGGCAGCCAAGTTGTCAATACCGAATACAGAGGGTTCTGATTTCATCAACCAGAACTGGAGATTTGATGGGTAATTCATTGGAGGAAAAAATCAAGAAATTAAAAGCAGTATCCCCCGCCTGCGCCGTGAAGTCCTTTCGCTCTTGAACCGAATGGTTCAAGTGGGAACTTGGGTGGTGAATCAGGCTTTCCACTCAAGGTGGACATGCTCACCATCACCAACGCACCTGCTCCCGGGGTTTGGAATTAGGCTCAAGAAGTAACCCAGAACCTCTCGAACGCTGCAGGGGATACTTATGTTTAATTCTACACCAAGTTTAGGATTTGGCTAGGTCGCCATGTGTGCTTTTCAGGGTTTCGTCATTTATTGCCGGGGCAGGTGGTCTGATTCGAAAAACACCGTGAATACTTTCTTGCTGCGCAATCCTGCTGTGCAAGAAAGCCCTGCCCAAACATCCCTGTTCGGGCGCTCGCTGGCTGCGAAAGTCCACTGGACTTTCGGTCCGGCTCTCCCCTGTAAGCTCCACGCCGGCCTCCTTGCCGGCGAGGCTTTCGAATCAGACCACCTGCCCTTTTCATCAATCCTTTACATATTCAGATGTCGTGGACCTGGTGTGCTTTTGCGCTTATTTTGAATGTCAGAATGACCGACAAGATGTTAAATTCAATCCATTTCAGCCAGAACAGCACTGGCTTTGAGGTGCAGTTGTTGAATGTTTTGGGATAATTTGTCTTTGAGTTGGTTGTGCTGGGCGTTTATCCGCACTAACTCGTGGGCAATATTCAAAGCCGCCATGATGGCAATCCGTTCCGACCCAAAAGTGCGGCTTTGTTCACGGATTTCCCGCATTTCATTGCCCAGAAGATCGGCGGCCTGTTGCAGGGTTTCTTTTTCCTCGGCGCTGCAAGCCAATTTGTAAGTCCGGCCCAGGAGTTGGATTTCGATTTGTTCGGTATAAGTTGAATTACTCATGTTTGGGGGCTTAACGCTTGTAGCCTTTCCAGCATGGTTTCCACGCGCTTTTTTGCGGCGCTGGTTTGGGACAGGACTCGTTCTTGTTCTGACAGTAGTTGATTATTTTCCTGCTTTAACTGCTGATTTTCCCTTTGTAATTTTAGGCAAAGGGTGGTTAGTCGCCTTATAGTGTCTGCCAGGAGTTCCAGATCCTTTTCCGGATCAGCGCTAGATTGGTTCTGAGTCGGTTTCATAAAGGCTATGTTTCAAACAATCTTGATTGAATGTTAGCATAAGAAAACTACTATGCTAGGCGGCCGGCACATGGATAAATCGGAAAGCAGCGCTTATTTGCCATTTAGCGAAATATTGAAGGCCCAGAAAATTTCAGCCACCCCTGCCGAAATTCACGGCTTGTTGACTGGACTGCTCAGTTCCAGTGCTCGTTTTACACCCCAACAAGCGTTACAAGAGATGCTGGGGCAGGCGTCCGCCCAGTGGACGCCGGAGTTTGCACGTCTTTTGAGTGACACTTTGAAAAAGGTGCAAATAGATTTGAGCAGTGACGAGCTGGGCTTTGAGTTGTTACTGCCGGATGATGAGATGCCATTGCGAGAAAGAGCCAGCCATTTAGCTGATTGGTGCCAAGGATTTCTTTTTGGGATAGGGCTTGGGGGAGAAAAAAAGCACTCCAAACAGGCTCAAGAAATTTTGCGGGATATTCAATCAATCGCTCAATTGGAGGCTGAAAACGGGGGGGAAGCAGTAGAGCAGGCTTATTTCGAGTTAGTGGAATTTCTCAGAGTGGCGGCGCAATTGTTATATACGGAAAATGAGCTCAACAAAAGGCAGGAAAAACCCTGTGGAAACTGAGGTATTTGCCCGCCGCCGGGCGGAATTCCTGGATCGTCTTGATGAGAATGAGGCTGCCATACTCTGGGCTTCCCGCCCCTGTCCCCGCAATCGTGATGTGGAATATCCCTTCCGTCAAAACAGTGACTTCTACTATTTAACGGGTTTCCCGGAACCTGAAGCAGTGGCGGTTTTTTTACCCGGCCGGAAAAAAGGCGACTATGTGCTTTTTTGTCATGAATATGATGAAAAGAAAGCCCTTTGGGAAGGCGCTCACGCCGGTCTCAAGGGTGCGCAAAAACAATATGGTGCCGAGCAGGCTTTTTCCATTGAAGAACTCGATGAAAAAATGCCCGAACTTCTTCTTGGCCGGGAGAGAGTTCATTGCGGCTTGGGGAGAGATTCAGAGCTTGATCAAAGGCTGTTTAAATGGGTGAATGAGGTCAAGCGTCAAGCCCGTTCAGGTGTGAGAGCGCCGGAAGAATTTATCGATCTCGACCGGGTTCTCCATGAAATGCGCCTGATTAAATCAGCGGAAGAACTACAAGCCATGAAAAGAGCGACGGACATTTCCACCCAGGCCCATATTCTGGCAATGAAGACAACCACGCCAGGGCTCTATGAATATCAAGTTGAGGCCACCATTATCCACGAGTTTATGCGCCAGGGCGCCCGTTTTCCTGCTTATCCTTCCATTGTCGCCGGTGGTGCCAATGCCTGTACCCTGCACTACACGGAAAATAACGATATTTTGCAAGATGGCGATCTGCTGCTGATTGATGCGGGGGCGGAATATGATTATTACGCTGCCGATATTACCCGGACTTTCCCGGTCAATGGGCGTTTCAGTGGGCCGCAAAGGGCCATCTATGAATTGGTTTTGGAAGCTCAATTGGCCGCCATTGAACAAGTCAAACCTGGCAATCATTGGAATGTGCCCCATGAAACGGCGGTTAAGGTATTGACCAAAGGGCTAATTAAATTGGGATTTTTGGAAGGCCGCCCTTCACGCCTGATAAAAAAAGGAGCTTATAAGGACTTTTACATGCACCGCACCGGTCACTGGTTGGGCATGGATGTTCACGACGTGGGCGACTACAAAATTGATGATCAATGGCGGGAACTGCAACCCGGCATGGTACTAACGATTGAACCCGGTCTTTATATAGCTAAAAATTGTAAACAAGTGACAAAAAGGTGGCGTGGCATCGGGGTACGAATTGAAGATGATGTACTGGTAACAGAAACCGGTTGCGAAGTGCTTACCGAAGCCGCGCCAAAAACTGTAGATGCCATTGAAGCATTAATGGAGCAAGCCCGTGAAAACCTATGATGTCCTCATTGTCGGTGGTGGTTTGGCAGGCGGCAGTCTCGCATTAGCTCTTGCGCCGACAGGGTTACGGGTGGCCATGGTGGAATCTGTGACCATCGAGCAGCGCCGAAACTCTCCAGCAGGCGATAGAGCGTTAGCCTTATCGAAAGGATCGGCAACAATCTTCGAAAAACTAGGGATTTGGGCGCTAGTCAAGGATAAAGCAACCCCTATTCGGCAAATTCATGTTTCAGATAAAGGTTATTTTGGCAAAACGCGCTTGGATGCCAACGATTTTGATGTGGAAGCTTTTGGCTATGTAATACCGGCCCGAATATTAGAGAATGCCGTCATTGAAGCTTGCCGGCAAAAGTCGGTAGAGACTATTTGCCCAGCCAAGGCTATCGATTTACATCATCACGCAAGTCACATAGACATTGACGTGGATTGTGCGGGTAAGCAAGAAACCTACAGTGCGAGATTGTTGGTAGCCGCTGATGGCGGCCAATCGAAAATCCGGGAATGGGTAGGCATTGGCCAAAAAGAATACGATTATCAGCAAACCGCGCTTGTGACGACCGTTGTTACGGAAAAATTTCATTCCTATTTCGCTTATGAGCGATTCACCAATGCCGGACCATTAGCCTTGTTACCTTTGCTAAAATCCCGGTGTGCCGTGATTTGGACGCGTACCCATCAACAAGCAAAAGCATTAACTAGTTGCTCTGAAGAAGAATTTTTATCCCAGTTGCAAAATACATTTGGCTGGAAGCTTGGACGCTTGGAACTTGCAGCGCCAGTGCGCAGTTTTCCCTTGCGCCGGATTCAGGCTGAGCGTCTTTTTGCCGAGCGTGTGGCGGTGATCGGCAATGCCGCCCATCAACTGCATCCTGTAGCAGGGCAAGGATTTAATCTTGGGTTGCGTGACGTCATGAGCTTGGCTAAATGCCTTGAAAAACAATCGGATCAAGGCCGCGATCCAGGAGCATTGATAATGTTAGAAAGGTATGCGAATGCCCGTACCAAAGATCATGACCGGGTAATAGGCTTTAGCGACAGCCTGATTCATTTGTTCGCACCTTCAATAAAACCGATGGTGCTTGCCAGAAACTTAGGGCTAGTGTCAATGGATCATCTGCCTCCGGTCAAGCGCTGGTTTGCAAGGCAGGCGATGGGATTAGAGCAAGACTTGGTCTAATCAAATGGCCTTGAGTGACTGGAAACGCTATTTTGGAGTCGCCGGTGTTTCACCTTATGAATCGGTGCGCGCCAAAAGGATTGGCAATTGGTTTGAATGGATTATCCTTTCGTTAGCGG